>CANFIC010000004.1 GCA_947446685.1 Burkholderiales bacterium | reverse complement strand
ATATTGAAGCGGTTGGATCAGCTGGCTTCATGGCGATGTCGGGTGAATGAAACTTGCGGCAGCTTGTAAAAAGCTGGATTTCGACAATTTGAAAAATCTTCGCTTGAAAATTTCCCATGCAGCGATGTTTGCGGTCAAAATGTAGCACGCCCATACAGTTCTGTTTGTTCGAAGCTTGTCCGATTCACGAATAAACCGCATCGATTTGATTTCCGGTGGACCCTGCCCAGCCAAGCAATGACCGAAACCCGCAAGCCCTCGAAGTCCAAGAAGCGTTCTGAGACACCCAAATTGAACCGCGATGACTGGCTCGATGCGGCCTTCAATGCGGTGGCCGAAGGCGGTTTTGACAATGTCCGCGTGCTGGTGATTGCCGACAGCCTGGGCGTGACCCGAGGCAGTTTTTATTGGCATTTCACCGACCATCCCGCCTTGATCGCGGCGCTGCTGGCGCGCTGGCGTGAACGTGAACTGGCGCTGAACCTGCGGCTTCAATCGGGGTCCAGTGGCGACCCGAAGGCTGACCTCGAGCAACTGCTCGAAGCCGCCTTGACAAAGGCTGATGCCGATCTGCGCGACATCCGCTTCGAACTGGCTCTGCGCGGTTTGGGTCGACGCGACCCGGCCTTGGCGAACATGCTGGTCGAGGTCGATCAGGGCCGGATGGAGTTGTTTGAGCAGCGCTTTCTGCTACTGACCGGCGATGCCCTGAAAGCCAAGGAACTGGCCGCTTTGTTCTATCTGGCGATCGTCGGCAGCTTCCAGGCCCTGGGCCGCCCTTTGAACTCGCCCCAACTGCGTGACCACCTGGTCGGCATCATTACCCATTACCTTGTGCACCAGCAAGCGCCTGCGGCGATTTAGCCGCGATCGAACCAGAAGTCCGACGGCAATGCGTGGCATCATCAGGTAGCCACTGAAACAGGAGCATTCGCGATGTTGACAACCGAAGACCCGCTGCTCTTGAGCAGCCAGGATTCACGCGGCGTGATCACCTTGACGCTGAACCGGCCGCAGGCTTTCAATTCCTTGTCCGAAGCGATGCTCGACGCGCTGCAACTCGAGCTCGACGCGATCGCCTGCAACGATGACGCCAGGCTGCTGGTGATCAAGGCCCAAGGCAAGGCATTTTGTGCCGGCCATGACCTGAAGGAAATGCGCGCTGCGCCTTCCAGAGAATATTACGAACGTCTATTCGCCCAATGCGGCCGGATGATGATGAGCTTGCAGGCTTTGCCAGTACCGGTGATCGCGCAGGTGCAAGGCATTGCCACGGCGGCCGGTTGCCAGTTGGTGGCGATGTGCGACCTAGCGGTGGCCTCGGCTGAGTCGCGCTTTGCAGTCAGCGGCGTCAACCTCGGCTTGTTCTGTGCCACACCCAGCGTTGCCCTCTCGCGCAACCTGGGTCGCAAAGCGGCTTTTGAAATGCTCGTGACCGGCGCCTTCATCTCGGCTGAGGAGGCCCGTTCCAAAGGGCTGATCAACCGCGTCGTGGCGGCTGACAGCGTCGAAGCTGAAGTGGCGTCGCTGGTCGATGCGATCACAGCCAAGCCGCGCGTCGCGCTGGCGCTGGGCAAAGCGCTGTTCTACCGCCAGCTCGAACTCGGCATTAGCGAGGCTTATGCCGATGCTGCCAGTACGATGGCCTGCAACATGATGGACCACAGCGCGCTCGAAGGCGTGCAGGCCTTCATCGACAAACGCAAACCAAACTGGTGAGCTTGGGCGCTTTGAAAGTGGCGTGCAGCCGCCACTTGCCTGTGGTAGAAACCTAGGCTTTTGCCATCGGGGACGTTCCATCAAAGCCGCCATTCGATCAAGAGTTCTGCCTTGCCTGACCCTGTTGTGGCTCGGGGCGTTCTGTGTTGCGACGCAAGCCGGTTCGCTCAACGAGCGAGCCAACGCCGCCAGTTGTTCGGCTTGCCATGGCACTGAGGGCCGGGCCAGCCAGGATTCGACCATTCCTGCGCTGGCAGGTCTGGGCCGCGCAGAGATGCTGCGTCTGATGGGCGCCTTCAAGGACGGTTCACGCCCGGCCACGGTGATGCATCAGATCGCCAAAGGGCTGACCGAAGCCCAGCTGATCAGCCTGGCCGATTACTTCGCCAGCGTCCCGCGCCAGCCATGAAGCGGCGCAATTTCATTCAAGCCCCGCTGGCCTTGGCCGCAACCACCGGTCTGTCGGCTTGCTCGGGCTTGGCAAGTGCGCCAGACCATGCTCGAGTTGTCATCATCGGCGGCGGCTACGGCGGCGCCACCGCAGCCAAGTACATCCGGCTATTTTCCGATTACCGGATTGAGGTCGTGCTGATCGAGCCCGAGGGTCAATTCCTGTCTTGTCCGATGTCCAACCTGATCATTGGCGGCAGCAAGACGATGGCTGACATCAGCTCAAGCTATTCAAGCTTGTCCAGCCGGCACGGTGTACAGCAGGTGCGCGACAGCGCGACCGCGATCGACGCCGAACGCAAGCTCGTGACGCTGGCCCGCGGCAACCGCATCCGCTATGACAAACTGGTGCTGTCACCCGGCGTGGATCTGATGTTTGACAGCATCGAAGGCTTGCAAGCAGCCCATGACAGCGGCCAGATCCTGCAGGCCTGGAAGGCCGGGCCCGAGACGCAAGCCTTGCGTCGGCAACTCGAAGCCATGCCTGATGGCGGGGTATTCGCGATCACCATTCCGGAAGCCCCGTACCGCTGCCCGCCAGGACCCTATGAGCGGGCCAGCCAGGTCGCCAGCTATTTCAAGCGAGCCAAACCGCGTGCCAAAGTCTTGATCCTCGATGCCAACCCCGATGTCACATCGAAGAGCGCCCTGTTCAAGAAATACTGGGCCGAGCAATATCCGACCCAGCTTGAATATGTGCCCGGGCACAAGTTGATGGCGGTTGATGCCCGCAGCGGCAGCTTGAAGTTTGAAGTGCAAGCTGACATCAAGGCCGACCTGCTCAATGTGCTGCCGCCGATGCGCGCTGGCGCCATCGCGCACCGGACCGGTCTGGCCAATCTCAACTCGCGCTGGTGCCAGGTCGACTTTCAGACCTTCGCGTCGACACAGGCACCGGACATCCACGTCATCGGCGACGCGACCGCCTCAGCCCCCTTCATGCCCAAATCTGGCCATATGGCCAATGGGCATGGCAAGGTTGCCGCTGCGGCGATCGTGGCGCAGTTATCGGGTCTGGACATCAACCCGGCACCGCTCTTGACCAACACCTGCTACAGCTTCGTCAACGACGATTCGGCGATCCATGTCGCTTCAGTCCACCAATATGTCGCGGCTGAAAAGACCTACAAGACCCTGCCTGGCTCGGGCGGCCTTTCTACGGCACCAAGTGAGCTGGAAGGTCGGCATGCCTGGAGCTGGGCCCGCAATATCTGGCGCGACACCCTGTCATGAAGGGCGCCGCAATGCGTAGTTTCGCCAGCTCGATCCTGTTCGGCCTGGCATTCCAAGCCGCCCAGGCTCAGACTGCAGCTGAACAGGGTCTGAAAATCATCGCCAGCCGCGAGTTGGGCAACTGCATCAGCTGCCACAGCCTGGCTGGCCTGAAAGAAGCTGGTCGGCAAGGCAATTTCGGCCCGCCGCTTGACGGCGTCGGCGCGCGTTACTCTGCCGAGCGTTTGCGGCAATGGGTGGTCGACGCACGCCAATTCAAACCCGACACGCTGATGCCACCGTTCGGCAGCATGGCGGGCCTGCAGCAGCCCAATCAGCCGCGGCCGCTGCTCACGCAAGAGCAGATTGACCAGGTGACTGCAGCGCTGCTGGCTTCGCGATAGGATCGACGCCGATGACCTTCCTCCCCATCCATCGAGGCCGCCGCGCCCGACTGCTGCAGCTCGGCGCGCTGGCGCTGTTCGGGATCAAAACCGCAACTGCCGCGACAGCCAACTCACTGGCCGAGTTGCGCGGCCGTGGCCTCGCCAACGAAGGCGTTTTGCTCGACCTGCCGCCGCTGTCGGATAACGGCAATTCGGTGCCGCTGCAGTTTTCGCTGACTGCGCCGCCAGGCCGAATGATCGCCGGCTTCGAGATCATCGCCCCCGAAAATCCAAATCCGGTTGTGCTGCGTTTGAAACTGCGTACGGCGCTTTCGCGCTATCAGTTCAGCACCCGCATCCGGCTGGCGATGTCGCAGGAGATCTGGGTTGTGTCCTTGCTTGACGATGGCAGCCAGCTTGGCAGCAGCCTTCACACCGTCGTGACCGATACCGCTTGTTTTGACGAGACCTGAGATGACATCCCTGCAGATTCCAGTGCGGCTGAGCCTCAATGGCGAGATGCGTGCCGGCAACGAGGTGGAAGTGCGGCTGATGCTGGGCCATGTGATGGAAACCGGCTTTCGCCATGACAGCAGCGGCCAGCCTGTCGCCAGGAATATCCTGGTCGGCGTCACCCTGCGGCTTGACGAGACGGTGATCTTCGAAGCCGAACTGGGCACCGGCATGGCGGCAAACCCGATGCTGTTCTTCCCGCTGGTGCTGCCGACCCAGGCCGGCACGCTGGTGGTCGACTGGGTTGACGACCAGGGCCGCAGCGGCAGCCTGCGCAAGCTGCTGATTTACGCCTGATGGCCTTGATCCTGTTCTTGCGCTTGGCCGTGCTTGCATTTGCCGCCACTCTGACCTGGCCTTGCCTGGCCCAGCCACGGCAAAGCGGCGCTGAATTCCTGACCCCGCAATTGCTGGCGATGCAAACCGATGCCGACCAAAACCCGGCCACGCTGTGGATCGAGCAAGGGCGGGAACAGTGGCGCGGGCAATGCCAAAGTTGCCATGCGGACGATTCGGCGCTGAATGCAGCGGCTCGCTTCCCCGTCATCTCCGGTCAGGGCCGCTTGATCAACCTGGAAGATCAGATCAATGTTTGCCGCCAACGCATCGGCCAGACCGCGGTCTCGACCGAAGACGCCCAAACGCTCGCTTTGTCGGCCTGGTTGCATGCAAAAGCCAAAGGCCTGCGGATTCAAGTCCAGCCACCCAGCGTTGAGGCTTCGCAGCCCTGGAGCGAAGCGCTTGCCAAAGGCGCGGCGCAGTACACACAGCGAGTCGGTCGCATGAACCTGGCCTGTGTACATTGCCATGATGGCAAAGTCGGCAAAAACCTGCGGGCCGAAGTGATCAGCCCGGCCCATCCGACCGGCTTTCCCGTTTACCGGCTGAGCTGGCAAACGCTGGGTTCGATTGACCGCCGGCTGCGCGCCTGCTATTCAGGCGTGCAGGCCAGCGTCCCGGCCAGCGGCAGTGCGGAGCTGCGTCAACTTGAGCTGTTTCTGAAGGTCCGCGCCAACGGCATGCCGCTAGACGGACCTTCGGTCAGGCGCTGACGCACCAAGCCAGCCTGTCAGACCAAGGTCAAGCCATGGTTCTTCAGCGGCAGGTCGCGCTGGGCTTTGCCGGTAGCGGCAAAGATGGCATTCAGAACCGCCGGACCGACGACGCAGATTGTCGGCTCGCCCACCCCGCCCCAGAAGTCGAAGCTCGGTACCAGCACCGTTTCCACCTTCGGCACCTGTTTGAGTTTCAACAGCTGATAGCTGTCGAAATTGGTTTCCTTCATGCGGCCCTTTTCGACCGTGTTTTCACCCAGGAAAATCGCCGACAGCCCCATCACCACCGAACCTTCGATCTGGGCGCGCACTTGGGCGGGATTGACCACATGGCCGCAGTCCAGGGCAAACACCATGCGGTGGATATGCACTTCGCCCGTGGCCGAGACCGAGACCTCGGCCGTCGCGGCTGAATAGCTGGCATAGCCCATGAATTGCGCGATGCCGCGAAAAACGCCGGGCGGCAGCGGTTTGCCCCAGTCGCCAGCCGCAGCCGCCGCGTTGAGAACGGCCAGATGCTTGGGATGCTTTTTCATCAAAGCGCGGCGGAATTCCAGCGAATCGCGGCCTGCTGCCTTGGCGCATTCCTCCAGAAAGCATTCCATATAAATGCCGTTCTGGTTGGTATTGACGCCGCGCCAGGGTCCGACCGGCACATGGCTGTTGCGCATCGCGTATTCGGTCAGCAAGTTGGGGAAGGTATAGCCCAGTTGGGCGTCCCCGGCTTCTTCCCAGAAGCCTTGCAGCTGTCGCGTGTCCTTGTTGTTCTTGATCGCCATCGGCGCCAGCAAGGCATTCAATGACTGACCCGATACCCGCAGGTTGAAACCAAGCAAATTGCCTTGCTCGTCCAGACCGGCAGACATCTTGGCCATCGAGATCGGACGGTAGAAGTCATGCGTCATGTCCTCTTCACGGCTCCAGACCAGCTTGACCGGTTTGCCGGGAAACTTCTTCGCGATCATGGCAGCCTGGGTCACATATTCCTGCTGCCCGCCACGCCGGCCAAAGCCACCGCCCAGGTCCATTTTGTAAATATCGCATTGTTCCAAAGCCAGCCCGGTAGCTGAAGACAAGGCAGCAAGCGAGCCTTCAGCGCTCTGCGTCGGCACCCAGGCTTCGGCGCGGTCACCGGTGATCCTGACCGTGCAGTTCATCGGCTCCATCGTCGCGTGGGCGAGGAAGGGACTGGTATAGACCGCTTCGACTTTTTTCACCGCTTTGGCAATGGCAGCCGGTGCATCGCCTTCTTTGCGCTGCCAGAAGTCGCCTTCGGCTTCCAGGCCTTCGCGTAGCATGGCCGCGATCGTGGCGCTGGATGCATTGCCATTGCCGCCCTCGTTCCAGACGATGGGCAAGGCATCGAGCGCTGTCTTGGCTCGCCACCAGGTATCGGCCACGACGGCCACTGCATTGTCATCGACCCGAACCACGCCTTTGACGCCGCGCATCTTGCTGATCTTGCTGTCGTCGTAGCTGACCAGCTTGCCGCCGAACACCGGGGATTGCTTGATCGCTGCGTTGAGCATGCCGGGCAGCTTCAAGTCGATGCTGAAGACCTTGCGACCATCGACCTTGTCGGCGGTGTCGAGTCGGCGCATCGATTTGCCGGCAATGCGCCATTGGTCGGGTTTTTTCAAGACCACCAGCTTGGCGTCAGGTGCGGTCAGCTTGGCCGCATCATCGGCCACCTTGCCATAGCTGATGCTCTTGCCCGACAGCGGATGAATGATCACGCCTTCCTTGGTCATCAACTCGGTCACCGGCAGATTCCAGCGATTCGCTGCCGCCTGCATCAGCATCATCCTTGCCGTGGCCCCGCCGCGACGCACATAGTCCTGCGAGGTACGGATGCCGCGACTGCCGCCGGTCGACATATCGCCCCAGGCTCGCTTGCGTGCCAGGCTTTGTCCGGGCGTCGGCATTTCGGTCGTGACTTTGGACCAATCGCAGTCGAGTTCTTCAGCCACCAACTGGGCCAGACCGGTGCGGGTGCCTTGCCCCATTTCAGAGCGCGCGATGCGGATGACGCAGCTGTCATCCGGCTTGATGACGACCCAGATATTGATTTCATTGGGCGTCAGTTGCGTGTAGGCGATCGGCACACCGGTCTGCGAAAAAGCCGGCGGCGCGAAGCCGATGGCCAGACCACCACCGACGCTGGCGGCGCCAATCAGGAAACTGCGACGCGAGGCGTCAATGCTCGAGGATTCTTTGCTCATGGATCGGCTCTCAGGCTTGGGCGTTCATTGCGTCAGACTCGTACAGCGCCAGCACATCGCCCAGCTTCTTCTGCCCTGCAGCCACATGGATTGCATCGCGAATGCGCTGGTAGGTGCCGCAGCGGCAGATATTGCTCATCGCCTCGTCGATCTCGGCATCGGTCGGTTTGGGCTTGCTTTCCAGCAGGGCCGCTGCCGCCATCACCTGGCCCGACTGGCAATAACCGCATTGCGGCACATCGAGTTCGGTCCAGGCTTTCTGCACCGCATGGCTGGCGTCCTTGGACAAGCCTTCAATCGTGGTGATCTTCATGGTGCCCACGGCAGATACCGGGATCGAGCAGGAGCGTGCCGGCTTGCCATTGAGGTAGACGGTGCAAGCGCCACATTGCGCCACGCCACAGCCATATTTAGTGCCAGTCAAGCCGACAACTTCGCGCAAGGCCCACAACAAAGGCATTGCAGGTTCCACATCCACGTTGTGGACTGTTCCGTTCACGTTCAGTTTCATGCCGATCTTCCATTGTTGACTTATGGACGCGGGGATACGCGAGCCGCGTTTTTCGCAGCATTGACCCAACATGTCAATCCGCAATCTCACTTAGATCGGCTGGAAGCTACGCTTGTCTGCGGCTCAGCCAAATTGACTTTGATGGGCATGATCGGCGCCGTGAGCCAACCAAGAATCGATCAAGCTGCGCGGCTTGCCGGTGCATGGGACGCCAAGCGCGCTGCGATGTTTTTGCAGCAATGCGATCGCTGCCGAACCGGCAGCAGGGAAGCAGCATCGAAGCCTGCTTGAAGCTGACGAGGGCGTTCTTGGCAGGGACCTGTTTACTCAATGTGGGTAGAACAGACGCACCCTCATCAAAGGATGCTGTTCACTCCAACTTGGCACCCGATGTCTTGACCACCTCGGCCCAGCGTTTGATTTCGCTACCGACAAATCGGCCGAAGTCCGGACCCCACAGATTGGGTGGATTAGCCCCCAGAGAAGCCCAACTGGCCTTCAGCTCTTCGCTGTTGAGGGCTTTCTTCAACTCGGCTTGCATCTGTTCAATCAAGGCGGGTGGCGTACCCTTGGGCGCCCAGAGTCCGTACCAGGTCGCCACTTGATAGTTCGGCAAACCGGCTTCAATTGACGTTGGGACATCGGCGAAGCCTGGCGCTCTTTTTTCAGAAGCGACTGCCAAAGCCTTGATCCGCCCGTTCTTGATATGCACGGCCGACGATCCGAGACCGTCGAACATCAAATCCACCTGGCCTGCAATCAGGTCCTGCAACGCAGGCCCTGCGCCACGATATGGAATATGGGTGATAAAGGTCCGAGTCTGCAACTTGAAGAGTTCACCCGCCAAATGATGCGAGGTGCCATTGCCGGCCGATCCGTAATTCAGCTTGCCGGGGTTCTTGCGCAGATACTCGAGCAAGCCTTTCAAGTCGGTCTCGGGTACGCGCTGCGGATTAACGACGATCACCTGAGGCACACTGGAAATCAGGCCAACCGGCACAAAGTCAGTCTCGATGTTGTAGTCGAGCCTTGGGTACATCGACGGAGCAATCGCATGGTGCACGGCTCCCATGAAAAAGTTGTAGCCGTCGGGATTGGCACGACTTGATAGACCAGCGCCGACAGTACCACCGGCGCCCCCTCTGTTGTCGATCAAGAACTGCTTGCCGGTATTGCGACTCATGACCGCGAACAATGGGCGTGCAAAGGCATCAGTCCCCCCGCCGGGCGGGAACGGCACAACGATGTTGACCGATTTGGCCGGCCAAGCCTGGGCCCAAGCCTGTCCGAGCGGGAGGATGGTCAGTAATGCTGCCAGCAAGAGTCTTCCCGCCCGATTGGAATCGATGGTGGCTTGCTTGAAATGGGTCATGGTTTCTCCTGATGGGGATTCAATTTTTCGTTCATTCACTTCGATCATCCGGGTCGAAAAATCAATTCAAGCGAGCAAGGCACAAAGCCTGTCAAGGCTGGGTGTTCCTGATTCTCTGGAATCAAATTCTTTCCAAAAAACAGCCACGAGCCTTCGGACCTTTGGCTTGCATCTCTGGATCATGAACGATCCTTCACGGCGCTCGAGTATCGAGCCGACGGCTTCGATCTTTCCCTCATGAAAACCCGAATGACAAGAAGCCGCGCCGCAGTCCGCAACAATGTCTGCAGCCAGATCGAACCCTGAAGGCGACAATCTGCAGGACGACGCCAACAACGGAAAAAGCGCTGGGCATAATCGACCCAGGAGGACTTTATAAATTGAACAAAATCCCCGGCAAAGCCATGCTTGCCAGTCTGTTTTTTATTTGCACCAGTGCCATGGCTCAAGCGCCCGGCAAGCCGGTGATCGCCTTGCTGGCAGCAGTAGGCGACCAGATCAGCATCTCGCGGCAGAAGTCCGGCACTGGCAGCCATCTCGAGCCGGTGGACCGCGGCGTATTGCCGATCGCGGGACAGGCGCTCAATCTGACCCTGTTGCGCGGTCTTGACCGGGCAATTGAATCGGTTGAGCCCGATGCAGAACGCGTGCTGCTGGTCTGGGAGCCCGATGCAGCGATGCGCCAAAAGCTCGCCGATTCTTGGGGTGCCAAGCGCGATGCGATGCTTCTGCAAGCCCTGATCGACCATCTGCGTCCAATGCCGGACCGGCAGCAATGGACCCGCATCGAGGCTTTGCTGCCCAAGTACGTGAGCTTCGAACGCAAAGGCATGGGAACCAAGCTGGGTGGCATCGGTGTCTATGTCCAACCACTGGCCAGTATGTCGATCCAGTTTCTCGACAGCGGAATTACCCAGTTGCCCGGCGATACGCCAGGCGCGGATCGGACCATCAATCCACGCACCGGTGAGACCGGCAATGCGTCGACCTATGTTGCGCCGTACCTCTATTTCGAGCGCATCACAATCGATGCGGCCAGCCTGACCGTGCTGTCGCGCAAGCCTCAGTTTGACAACGTTAAATACCACGATCCCGATTCACAATCGGCTGATGTCGGCCGCCATCTGCCGGGCGACATGCTGGCCGAGAAGTTGCTCGAACTCGCTGAAAAATCAGCTTATCAATCGGTGGCTGGCAAGATCGATGTCCAGGTGACCGCGCCGCGGCCCCTGCCCGCAGCGAGCGCGGCCAGGCCATGAGCGGTGCAGCAACTGGTTATGGCCAAAGAATCCAGGAGACTTCAATGCTGACGCCCCAGGAACTGATCGCATATGGCGACAGCGGTGAACAATGGCCGGCATTGCGCGCGGATTTCGGTACGCTACCTGAAGCCTATCAATCCGCATTGGCAGTGCGAAGGCTGCGGATTGCGCGCGGCGAGATACCGCGTGGCTACAAGATCGGTTTCACCAACCGCACGATTTGGTCCCGCTACCAGGTATTCGCGCCAATCTGGGGTTCGATGTGGAACAGCAGCGTGACTGAATGCGAAGGCTTCAGTCGGATTTCCCTGGCCCATCTGAGCCAACCACGGATCGAACCCGAGGCCGTGTTTGGCTTCAAGGCGACACCGCGCCAGAACGCCAGCCTGGCGGATTTGTTCGAGGCTTTGGAATGGATCGCGCCGGGTTTCGAGATCGTTCAATCGCATCTACCCGACTGGAAATTCGGACCGGCTCAAACCGTCGCAGACGGCGGTCTGCACGGCAAGTTGCTGGTCGGCAAGAAGTTGCCGATCGCCGATCTGGCCGGCGACGCCGAGCAACTGCATCAACTGTTGGCCAGTACTTGCCTGGACTTATCCAGAAACGGCGAACTGATTGAAACCGGTCGTGGTTCCTATGTGCTGGACAGCCCGCTACGCGCTTTGCTGCATTTCCTCAACGAGTTGCGCTCCTGTCCCGGCGCGCAGGATCTGGTCGCCGGCGACATCGTCACCACCGGTACATGGACAGATGCCTGGCCGGTGCAAGCTGGCGAGCAATGGCGCTCAAACTTCGACCAGGCATTGCCTTCTCTCACGATAGATTTTGAATAACCGGTTCAGTCGACCCGTTCGACCGCGGGCATGCCCCACTGGCCGTTCAGAGCTGCATCTTTGGGCCAGTAAAGCCGGGCGTTCAGCAAGAAGGATTCGCCTGCCTTGACCGGCAACCAATTCGATTGGCGCGCCGGTCCCGGCGAGTTGGCCTGAACCCAGAGATCGAGTGAGCCATCGGGGTTGAATTGCAGCGGGTCACGGTCGCCCAGCGCATAGCGGGACAAGGGGTTGGCGATCAGGAACTCGTCCGCTCCATAGGCCGTCAAGGACCAGAAGGCCTTTACCGGCGGCAACTGGTCGGCAGCGAAATGCAGGCGGTATTGGTGATCGCCCTGCAACTGCCGTCCCTGGCTGTCAACGCGCGTATTCGGGTACATCGCGTCGGCCGGCAGGTTGGCACCCAGGCCCACCATCGCTACTACCGCGCGGGTGTTGTAGAAGCTGCCATATTGACCCAGTTGCGCTGGCGGGGTTGACCAGCCACGCACCAGATCACGGGGGTTTTTCAACTCCTTGGCCACCGTCCAATCGGCGATCCAGCGCCCCAGGCTGACGCTCCAACGGTCGAGCAGCCCCCATTGCGGCGCTTGGCCTGGAGCGATCCCTAGACGCTTCAACTTCACCAGCATCGGGCCATCGGCTTCGGCTGGCGGATTACCGACCATCAAGCGGGCCAGACGGTCGAAGAATTCCACGGTTCCCATGGCCTGCATCTGCAGCAAGGGTGGCTGATGCGGCACGAGCCGGGTCGGCTCTGCATTTTCGATGTTTCGGCCGGCCTGCCAATCGACCAGCGAGCGCAAGCTCAAAGCGTCCTGCAAGCGGTGTACCAGCGGATAGTCGGCGACGCCATTGGTCTGTGTGCGGCCAAGCAACCAGACAATTTGCGTTGGCGCTCGCAACAGGGTCAGCCCATCCGGAACCCGGCCCTGCCAACCCGGCCCTGCCAGCAAGAAGCGCCCGCCTGCGCTGCCGCTGGTCCTTGTGCCCGGCACGGCAAAGACATTGGTCCAGGCATCCATGAAGGGCATCAACTCATAGCGCTGATCATTGGCCGCCATCTCGAAAACCCAAGGCCCTTGCGCCATGTCGATGAAGGCGGTGGTGTAGAGCGTGTCGACATTCGGTCTCACCACGCCTTTGAAGCTGGCGTCGGGGAAGCGGCGCACTCTGGTCAACCGGGTCTGCGGTCCGACAGTTTGCGCGGCGCCGGCTCGGGTGACGTCAACGATCACCAGCGGATAGCCATAGATATAGGCTTCGGCACCCAGGACGATCTGTTCGGCATGGCTGTACAACAACCCGCCTGCAATCAGCAAAGGCAATAGCAACAGCAGCAGCAAACGCCGGAACATCGTCATGGGCCGGGTGCGTTCAGGATAGTGCGAAAGCCCAGATGGCTGGCGCCAAGGTCTTCGTCCTGCGGTTGACGCGAACCAGAACGGTATCGGGCACAAAAATTCGGTGCGCAAAGAAAAGATCCGCCCTTGATCACCCGTTGCACCCCGCCCATTGCAGCCATTCCCGAAGGCATTTGGTCAGGTTCGGCCATCGCTGGCTGGCTATGGTTGGGCCGCCAGGCATCGGTAGTGAGTTCCCAGGCATTCCCGATCATGTCAAAGAGCCCGAGCGCATTCGGTTGATAGCAGCCGACCGGCGCCAATCCGAGAAAACCGTCTTCGCCCGAATTGGCAACCGGAAACAAGCCCTGCCAGGTATTGGCCTGCGCCGGCTGTTCATGATCCATCGCCGCCTTGGCTTGTCCGGCCCGCGCAGCCCATTCCCATTGCGCTTCGCTCGGCAACATGCGGCCCTTCCATTTGGCATAGGCAATTGCATCTTCAAGCGTCACCGTCACGACCGGGAAAGCGCCATGGCCTTCGATCGACGTCTGCGGCCCGCCCGGATGGCGCCATTGGGCGCCAGGGATATAGCGCCACCATTGGGTGATGTCGCTCTTGCCCTGGATCGCCTCCGGCATCACGAAAACCACGGCACCGGGTTTGCGCATATCGGCAGGAAGCTCCGGGTGCGTCGCGGCATCCACTTCGCGTTCGGCCACCGTGACATAGCCGGTGGCTTTCACGAAGCGACCAAATTCTTCATTGGTGACTTCGGTGCGGTCGATCCAGAAACCATCGACCTTGGTGACCTGCAAGGGCTGCTCTTCGGCGTAGACGTTGTCGCCCAACTCGAAGCTGCCGCCAGGCACCCATTGCATGCCAGCATGAGGTGAATTTATCTTCTGTACCGGCAATTCGCAGCTGAGCCGTTCGCCCTGCGCCCCGCGCCCGGGACGATGGTTCCAACCAAACCAGATGGCAAGGCCGGCTATCAGCAAGACACCGACGATGATTTGTCGGGACCAACGATTGACTTCCATCTTCATCGAAATTCCCTCATTCACAAAATACCCGCAGGCCACGCCGCTGCAAGCGCGGCAATTCGAGTGTCAGCCAGGACAAGCCGCCGACTGTAGCCAAGAATTCGCGCAACTTCTCCTGCTCATCCAGCGTCATGGCCCGGTAGCAGTCCAGCGCTCGCTGCACCATCCAGAGCGTATAAGGCAAAGCGGCGCGCCGGAAGACGCCATCTCCCAGCCTGACCTCAACATCGGCCAGGCGGCGTGGCAAGACTTTCCCGCTCGGCCATTGGGGCAGCAGCGCCCTGACCTGCTGGTTGATACCTTCGACAAGCGGCAAAAACTCGCTGCAAATCTTGCGCAGAATCGGCAGCAAGGTCGGTGCTAGCTGGTCCCCGTCATGCCAGACGCCAGGCAGCGATTGTGGCAAGGCCATTCTGTCGATCCAGGCACGAAGATGCGGGCGCGGCCCCACCAACTCCCTGGCCGGCCAGGGGTCGCGACCGAGGTGGCCGTACATCGTGCCGACCAAGCCGAAGTCGCCCAGCGAAGGAATGGCGCCAAAGAGAAATAGCTGCTGCTCGAAATGCTTCTCCAGCAGGTCGAGCATGTCGACCGTCCAGGCGTCGAGCAATTCGAACTGCTCCGGGCGCACGCCCACCGCCGGCAAATAGCTTCGCAAACCTTTTGCCACCTTGGCAGCAGCCAGTCGCTGCACCAAGGCAGGGGAATTGGGCAGCAGGCTGGCGCCGGCTTCGCGTTCGAACAAGGCGTAGTTCTCCGCATAGCTCCAACGTGTGTGCATAGCGACCGGCACCCACCACTCATCGCCCCAGGCTTCCAGCAGATAGGCAAGAAAACGCTGCACCGGTGTCGATGGAATCACCGGCCTCGCCGGATAGGCCGCTTCCATCCGGTCGATGATGTGGCTGGAGTCCTGCAGCCATTCGCCTTCAGCGGTGACGAAAACCGGCATCACCAACTCACCCGTCCTGCGCTTGATGCGCCAGGCCAGGGTCAATAGATTGACCGCCTGATCATCGAAAGGGATCTGTTTGTAGCGCAGGTAACAGAGTACCTTGCCAGTGAAATAGGACAGATGCCAGCCATACAGCGTCGCTTTCATGGGCCTCAGTTGTACCAGTAAGCGTATTCGTCTTCCGGCAAAGGCTTCTGGTCAGAGGTCTTGTCGATCAACACCGACATTTCCACAAAGGTATCCCACATTGGCGGCGGCATCCCGGCGTGATGGGCCAACATGATGGCCTTCATTTGCGCCAGTTTTTGCGGTTCCTTGGCGGCAAGATTGGTTTTTTCGGTCGGATCCAGGGTGAGGTTGAAAAGCCAATCCTTCTTCGGCCGAACTGCTTCAATCAATTTCCAACCCTGATCTTGCAATGCCCGGTAAGGGCCATCGCGCCAGAACAGCGGGCGCTCGGCTTGTTTGGCTGCACTGCCTTTGCCCAGAAAGGGCAACAAATTGACACCGTCGATCGTCCGGTCAGTCGGCAATTGCCCCCCAGCCGCGGCGACCAAAGTGGGCAGCATGTCGATATTGGAGATCGGTTGCTTGTATTGCAGGCCGGGCTGGATATGGCCTGGCCATTTGGCCACATAGGGTACGCGCAAGCCGCCCTGGAACATCGTCAGCTTCCAGCCCCGGTAGGGTTGATTGACATCGGGCTGAGCGATATAGCTGGGTGCGCCGTTATCGCTGGCGAAAACAACGATCGTGTTGTCCTCCAGGCCTTCGTCGCGCACAGCCTTCAACACGCGCCCGACGCTGCGATCGATAGACCGGATCATTGCCAGATAGACGCGCCGGCGATGGTCAGGGATATGCGAGAGCGCGTCGTAATCTTCCTTGCTGGCCTGCAGCGGCGTGTGCACGCCCCAATGCGCCAGATACATGAAGAAAGGCCGATTCTTGTTCCTGTGGATTGCCGTGACCGCTTCGTCAGTGAAGTAATCGGTCAGATATTTGCTGGGCTCAAACCATTTGCCGGCATTGAAGCTGACGCCGAAGCGCATATTCGGCCAGAGGAATTTGTCGATCGGATCAAAATCCTGTTTCGAGTTGACCACCCGAGGATCATTCTCCGGGAGATAAAGACCGCTCTCCATGAACAGGCTTTCGTCAAAGCCCTGGTTGTTAGGTCGCATCTCCGACGTGCTACCAAGATGCCATTTACCGATGTGAATGTTGTGATAGCCGCGCGGCTTCAGCAGCTCCGCGATTGTCTGTTCAGACGCCGGCATGCCCAGGTCGTTGAAATCCTTCGCCTTGCCCGCCTTGTCCATGTCGACGATGACCGGATGAAGCCGTCCAGGATCGCCAAAGAGCTTGCCCGCCACACGAGCCATCGCGCCAGGCAACGGCGTAAATTCGACGCCGTAGCGCCAGGGATAGCGGCCGGTCATCAACGCCGCTCGCGAAACGGTACAGACCGGACCTCCAGCAAAACCCTGATCGAAGCGCACACCTTCGCGCGCGATCGCATCAATGTTCGGCGTCGGCACCCCTTCGCTCCCATGCCCGCCGCCAGCGGTCGAGACATCGTTGATGCCAAGGTCATCGGCCATGATGAAGATGATGTTAGGCGGACGCTGCGCGGGCGACAAGGCAGCGCTTTGTGGTCCTTGAGTCCAAGGCACCGGGATATTGGCGGAGCGCGGATGCATCAGGTCGGTATGCCAGCCCAGCGTGTACTGCAACACGTAGAGCCGATTGACATAGAGCAGCACCGCGAGGCCGCCCAGCAATACAGCGGAGATAGTCAAAGTTTTTCGCAATTTCATCGAAGGTCTCGTCTTCATCATTTGGTTCTGCCGCCAGCAGCCCGCAGCATCAACTGCGCGACCTCGACCGAGGCGTTCTGGTTCTGGCCGGTGACGAGTTTGCCATCGACCACCACATGGTTGGCAAAAGGCTCGAAACGAGCATGCCGACTTTCAAACAGGGCGCCAGCGGCGCGCAACTCACGCTCCGGGTGTTGCGGCGTGATCTGGATGCCGAGTTGCTCGACTTGACGGTCGGTAACCGCAGTCAGATGTTTGCCTTTGACCAAGGGGGAACCGTCCCGCTCGCGCGCCAGCAACAAGCCCAGCGGGCCATGGCAGACCCCGCCGAGCACCTTGCCAGCGGCCCAGGCTAAGCTGATTTTTTCTCCCAACAGCGCCGAGGTGCCGAGGTCATAAGCTGCCCCCCAACCGCCGGCCAGGAAGATGATGTCGTACTGACTGAAATCGACTGCATCGATCTTGCGCGAGGCTTTGACCAACGACTGGAACAAGGGATCGGCGAGGAAGCGCTGATCCGATGGCGAGGCGAGGAACCAGCGAAATGAGTCCGGCTCAATCGGGATCTGACCACCCTGAATGCTGGCCAGATCGACCGACATGCCGGCATCAAGAAACTCGTAATAGGGACCGGTCATTTCGGAACCGAAAACGCCGGTGGCTTTGCCGCTGACACCGAGGGTTGCATGGCTGGTGGTGATGATCAGGGCACGCCGACCCTGCAGTTCATGCACCGGCCCCGCATAGCGCGGATGCAGGCCCAGCGCGCGCAAGGCGGGCGGCAGTCCCAGCCACAAAAAGACCGCGATGACCGCAGCAACGACCATTGTTATGCCCAGCCAGTTCGGCATCATTTGGCGAAGTTTCATAACAGCGAGACCGCCAGCACCAGCAAAGCCAGCAACACAGCCACCAGGCCCCGGACAAAGATCAGGCTCAGCATCGGTTTGACCGGGAACACGTGGGTCTTTTCCAGCGCCGCCCATTTGTGCATGTCGATGTCGTTGCGGGCGACATTGATCGCGAAACGCAGGAAATCGCGACGGCTGCGGTAACGCACCATCGCCACGTAATGCCAGACATCAGCGCCCTCTGGCTCGATGAAGCTGCCGCTACGCCTGGCCACGAAGACCGGCAGGCTGCCAAAGCGAAGCAGATGCGGCATGATCGCCCTGCCATAGCGACGGTCGGCAGCGCGCGGATCGTCACCGAAGTCGTATCCCGGTGGATAAAGCGCCTTGGCCCGATGACGCACCAGGTTCTGCATGATGAATTCATCTCCATCGTCAGCCAGGGCCACGGCTCTCAAGCTGTCGAGCAAATGACGGCCTTGCTTGTCAGCGGTCAATCCATCCAGGATCTGCATGTAATGCTCGACCTCATCGGCCGTCATTGGCTTGCCCCGACCGCCATACCAGAGGTGGAACAGGATATACAAGCAGCATGCGGCAATACCGCTCATGAGCATCATCGACATCATTCAGCGCCCCTTTCCAAGCACAAGAAACTGCGCCTCGTTGTCAGTCAACCATTGTGCTGCACGCCCACCTTCATGCTGACTGGGGTGGAATTCCGGCTGCAGGTAATCGCGCCATTTCCCCGAATTGCCGCGAATCAGTCCGTCCGGGGCGAACAGCAAGCGGGCCGCATTGCGCCAACTGCTCCAGTTGAACAGGCTGCGGTCATGCCAGAGGTTGAGAATCAATTGGCACAGCAGATCCCAGAGAAAGATCGCAGTGACAAATCGGAAGCAGCGGACACGCCATTGATAGCTGCCACCCGCCGCCTGGTGAAGATCGAACGCGGTGTTGCGGTGCTCGGTTTCTTCGGCGCTGTGCCATTGCCAAAGCAGACGCAACCGCTCCGGCGCGCCTTCAAGCGCTTCCGGGTGGCGCAGCAACCAGTCGGCAAAGATCGCGGTCAGATGTTCGGTCGCCGCAGTGGCGGCCAGATGCAGACGCAAGTCGATCGCCGCATTCTTGCTGATCCTGCGCCTGGCCCGCTGCGCGATCAGGTTGCGGTAACCGAGTTTTTCGAGTTGCCGGTTGAACAAACCGTGCAAATGCCGGTGAGTCGCTTCCTGACCAACGAAGCCCTGGACCTCGGCGGCAAACTGCTGGCGCTGTTGCTCCGGCAAAGCAGCCAGGCCATTTCGCAATGAATCGATGAAATATTGTTCGCCGACCGGGAATGCCATCGACAGGGCGTTGAAGAATGCCGAACGGAAGGCATCGCCGCCGTTCCAGCGTCCGGGAAATGGCGTCTGCAAATCAATTTGCAGGCGTCGAACCAGCAACTCTGTCATGGGTTTTCCGGGCTCAATGGGCTGTAGCGTCTGGCCGATCGCGCAACTCGCGGCGAAGGATCTTGCCGACATTGCTCTTTGGCAATTCGTCAAGAAACTCCACCAGGCGCGGCACCTTGTAGCCGGTCAGATGTTGCCGGCAATGCGCGATCAGGACCGACTCGGTCAGCACTGTGGATTTTCTCACCACATAGATCTTCACTGCTTCACCCGAGCTTGCACTGGGCCGCCCAACGGCCGCGACTTCAAACACCTCGGGATGCATCATCACCACCTCTTCGATCTCGTTGGGGTAGACATTGAAGCCCGACACCAGGATCAGGTCTTTCAGTCGATCGACAATTTTCAGGAAACCGCGTTCGTCCATCACCGCGACATCGCCGGTTCGCAGGTAGCCATCAGCAGTCATCACAGCAGCGGTTTCAGCTGGACGTTGCCAATACCCCTTCATGACTTGGGGGCCGCTGACGCATAACTCTCCGGCAACGCCAAGCGGCAACTCGACGCCGTCAGCATCACGGATCGACACCATCGTCGACGGCACCGGCAAGCCGATACTGCCGCTGAATTCCTTCATATCGAAGGGATTGATGGTGACCGTCGGCGAACATTCGGTCAGGCCATAGCCCTCGACCAGCGGCGATTGGGTGACCTGCTGCCAGCGTTCGGCCACCGGACGCTGTACCGCCGCGCCACCGCCAATGGCAAACCTGAGTTGGCTGAAGTCCAACTTGGCGAAATTCTTGTCGTTGAGCAGGCTATTGAACAAGGTGTTGACTGCCGGCATGCCGACGAAGCGGTAACGGCTCAGCACCTTGACGAAAGCAGGGATATTGCGCGGGTCGGCCACCAGCACATTGGTGCCACCAATACCGATGAAGCCCAGGCATGAACCGAGCGCAAAGATGTGATACAGCGGAATCGCGGTAATGCTGATCAGGTCTTGTCCAGGATCGAGGAAGGGGTCGATCCAGACCTGGCCCTGCTTGACATTGGCCAGGATATTGCGGTGCGTGAGCATCGCCCCCTTGGAGACACCGGTGGTGCCACCGGTGTACTGCAGGAAAGCAAGATCTTGCGAGTCGATCGGCACCGATCTGAATTCAGCAGCGGCTCCCATGGCCAAGATGTCCCGGAATTGCACGCTACCCGGCAAATCAAAGGGCTTGACCGCATGTTTCAGATGCTTGATGACGAAGTTGCCGATCAGCCGTTTGATCCCCGGCATCATGTCGGCCAGGCCGGTGACCACCACCTGCTGGACCGAGGTCTTGGCGATCACCTTGGCCAGCGTGTGGGCGAAGATGTCGACGATGACAATCGCCGTCGCGCCGGAGTCCTTCAGTTGATGTTCGAGTTCGCGCGGCGAGTACATCGGATTGACGTTGACCACCACATAGCCAGCGCGCAGCAAGCCGAACAGGCAGACCGGATATTGCAGCAGATTGGGCATCATCAAGGCGACGCGACTACCCTTGGGCAGGCTCAACCTGCTCTGAAAATAGCCAGCAACTTGGCGACTGGCAAGGTCAAGCGCATGGTAACTAAGCGCTACTCCGGTCGAGCCGCTGACAAAAGCCTTGCGCTCGCCAAACTTGGCCACAGCCGCATCGAAATAATCGGCAATCGACCCCAAGGCTTCGACGTCGATCTCGGCGGGAACGCCTGCCGAGTAACTTTTCGCCCAGATATTTTCCATTTTTTATTCGGCGCTCAAGGAGTCGACAGGTCGGCGCGATGGTTGATCGCCATCGCGATTGAAGATATTTGAATACATTGCTGCATTGAAGGCAGTACATTAGTGTATGGTCACGGTTCTGTCAACGGTGACGACCCTTGGTGGCAGGCTGCAAAGGCCCGGCAGCGACTGCGCAATACCAGTGAACGAATGAAAGCAAGCCAATTGAAGCAAATCCAAAAAGGTCAGGCAGACCTGCTCGACCTGTTGATCGTCGGTAGCGGTTTTTCGGGCCTCTGCCTGGCTTTGCAGATGCAGCGTGCCGGCAAACGTTGGCATCTGGTCGAACAGGCTGCAAGCTTGGGCGGAACTTGGCGCGACAACCATTACCCAGGTGCGGCCTGCGACATCCCGTCGAATTTGTACTCGATCTCCTTCATGCCGAACCCGGAATGGACCCGGCTGTTTCCACCGCAGGCCGAGATCGAGGCCTATATGAACCGCTGCGCTGACCAAGGTGGCATCCGGCCGGGACTGCAGTTCAACGCCCGCGTGGTTCGCGCCTTATGGGATGAAACAGTCATGTGTTGGCGGGTCACGCTGGCTGACGGGAGCGAGTTGCGCGCACGCGCTCTGGCGCTCGGCACTGGCGGCTTGAGTCGGCCGCGCATGCCGCAGATCGAGGGGCTTGAGCGCTTCGAAGGCACCTTGTTCCATTCAGCGCGCTGGCGCCATGACGTGGCTCTGGCCGGCAAAAAGGTCGGGGTGATCGGCACCGGTGCCAGCGCGATCCAGATCGTTCCGGCGATCGCGGCGCAATGCGGATCGCTGACGCTGTTCCAGCGCACGCCGGCCTGGATCGTGCCGCGCCAGGACAAAGCCGTCAGCGCCGAGACCCAGGCCCTTTACCGGCGCCGTCCCTGGCGCCAGCGCCTCAACCGCGCCCTCACTTATGCGCGACTGGAATCGCGGATGTTCGCCTTTCGCAGCGCGCCCTGGCTGCTCAAACTGGCACAGAGTCAGGTCTTGAAGTTCATAGCCGCCAAGGTACGCGATCCGGTACTGCGCCAGCAACTCACACCCGACTACAAGATAGGCTGCAAGCGCATTTTGTTGTCCGATGACTTCTACCGGGCGCTGCGGCAGCCGAATGTGCATCTGGTCAACCAGGGCGTGGTGCGCGCCACCGAGCGCGGCGTGATCACCGCCGATGGCCAGGAGCACCAACTCGACGTGCTGGTGGCTGCGACCGGCTTCCTGGTGACCGATGCAGGGGCGCCGTTCGAAGTCATCGGCCGCGACGGCGTCGATCTGAACCAGGTCTGGTCTGCCGGCCCGCAAGCTTATCTGGGTACGACGGTGGCAGGATTCCCGAACCTGTTCGTGATGACCGGCCCAAACACCGGCTCTGGTCATAACTCGATCATCTACATCATCGAGGCACAAGCCCGCTTCGTGCTCAAGGCCTTGCAGGCAATGGACCGGGCGGGCGTTGCGGCATTCGAGCCACGCGCCGATGTCCAGCAGCGTTACAACGCCGACTTGCAGAAAAGGCTGGCCGGCAGCGTCTGGAATGCCGGCGGCTGCAGCAGCTGGTATCTGGCTGCCGATGGCTCGAATCGGGTGCTCTGGCCCGATTACACCTTCCGTTTGCGGCGCAGCCTTTCAAGCTTTGACTGGCAGGCATTCCATGCGATCGGCGCCACCGCTTGAATCACTTTGCCAACAAGGCCGTCGTAATCACTGGTGCCGCTTCGGGCATTGGCGCGGCCATGGCCAGCGCTTTTGCCAAGGTTGGCGCCAGACTGCTGCTGGCCGATGTCGATGTGACGAGGCTCGAAGCGGTCGGGCAGATGCTGCGCGATCAGGGCGCGACCTGCCTGACGCAAATCTGCGATGTGGCACGCCAAGAATCTTTCGAAGCGCTGGCAGCGCGGGCCAACAGCGATCTGGGCGGTGCAGACATCCTGATCAATAACGCCGGCGTGGCCTTGGTGGCGCCGGTGCAGAGCCTGGATCTGGCCGACGCCCATTGGCTGATGGACATCAACTTCTGGGGCGTGGTCCATGGTTGCCGGGCTTTCACGCCGCAATTGCAATCTCGGCCCGGCAGCGCAATCGTCAACCTGTCGAGTATCTTCGGCATGATTTCGCTGCCGACCCAATCAATCTACAACGCCAGCAAGGCAGCTGTGCGGGCCTTTTCAGATGCACTGCGCGAGGAATTGCGCGGCAATGTTGACCAGCAACGCGTCCAGGTTCTCTGCGTCCACCCAGGCGGCATCCGCACGCGCCTGGTGGAACAGGCCCGGCTCGGCGACATCAGCGCAGTGGCCGAGAGCCCGCAAGCACTGCACAGCCAGTTCCGCCGCATGGCCGGCAACAGCGCCGAACAGGCGGCTGCCGCGATCCTGCTGGCCTTGCAGCGTGGCCAGACCCGTTTGCTGATCGGTAACGATGCCAAGCTCGGTGACCTGCTCTACCGGTGGGGGCCGACACGGGCATCGGCCCGTTTTCACGCGCTGATGCGTTGGGGTCAGCGTCGACTGCAAAGTGGCAATGCGAAGCAGAGGCAAGTCCGATGAGCTGGCAGGCGACGCTGACCAATCTTTATCTGCGCTACCGTTTCAAACCGGCTGCGGGTACGCGCTTGGTCGTGGCCACAGCCCGCGCAAGGATGTCCCGGCTGATGCGGGGCCAAAAGCCGATACCCGCCGATGTCCTGCACCAAGCGGTGCCAGCGCAAGGTGGACTCTGTCCGGCTGAATGGCTGCGTCCCGCTGATTTATCAGCCCAGCGCACCTTGCTCTACTTTCATGGTGGCGGCTATTTTTTTGGCGAGCTCGCCCTCCACAGGCCGATGTGCAGCTACCTCAGCCGCATCGCAAGGGCCGATGTGCTGTCGGTCGATTACCGGCTCGCGCCAGAACATCCCTGCCCGGCTGCGGTTGAAGATGCCTTGGCCTGGTACCGCGAACTGCTGACAAGAATTCCTGCCTCGCAGATCCTGATCGGAGGCGATTCCGCCGGCGGCGGGCTGGCCCTGGCCTGTCTGCAGCAAGCGCGCGAGGCCGGACTGCCGATGCCTGCCGGCATTGTGCTGTTCTCGCCCTGGGTCGACCTGGCTTGCAGCGGCGAAACGATGCAAACGCGCGCCCGGGCCGAGGTGATGTTCACCGCAGACAGCCTGGGTCAGGCCGCAGCCTTGTATCTGAACGGCCGCGCCATGCAGGATCCGCTGGCCTCGCCGCTGTACGCCGACCTGAGCGGCCTGCCGCCGCTGCTGATCTATGCCAGCCGCGATGAGATCTTGCTTTCAGACGCCACCCGGCTGCATGGCCGCGCCGAAGCGGCCGGCATCACATCCACGCTACGACTGCAAAGCGGCATGCCCCATGTCTGGCCAGTGATGCTGATGCTGCCCGAAGCACGTGCAAGCTTGCGCGAAGTAGCGGAATTCATGCGCGAGCGGGTGCCCGACCAAGGCTTCGGTTCCGCCACTATTCAGGCGATCCCCTGACCAAGGGGGTGACGTGAGTATTAGGGGCGGCATGACAGGTCGCTAGAGCGGCGCGGCATGCTAATTTCCGGCAACACCATCATTGCCAGAGGACCTCATGTCAAAACTTCCGATAGCCCGTTTCATTGCCGCTGCAGCGCTTTCACTCGCCGCATGCCTCTCCTCGCCCGCCCTGGCCTACAACGGTCTGGTGATCTTTGGCGACAGCCTCTCGGACAGTGGCAACAACGCCAGCCAGGGCCTCTACCAGGCTGACCAGTCAGCGGAATTCGCTGCCTTTGGCAACCAATGGATTCCGACCTTTGCCTACGCACCGGCAAAAACCTACAGCAACGGCCCGATCTGGGCCAGCAGCTTCGACCAGATGCTCGGATTACCCCCACTGCTGCACTCGTTTGCCGGTGGCAGCAACTTCGCCGCCGGCGGAGCCAGGGTCAGCACTGATGGTCCATTTCTTGGCTATCCGTTCAGCCTGCAGACCCAGGCAGCAATCTATCTGACATCAACCAGCAACAAGGCAGATCCATCAACTCTTTATGTGGTTGCGGGCGGTGGCAACGATGTGCGTGACATTCTGCAGTTTGGATTGGATCCGGTGGCTGCCGCTGCCTCATACGCCTTGGGCGTCGGCTTCATCGTTGACGAGTTACAGGCTGCGGGTGCGCAACATATTCTGGTTTGGAATACGCCGGATCTGGGCAAATCGCCGTTCGCCATCAGCGCAAACCTGACGGCTGAAGGATCGTTCGTTGCAACATTGATGAATACCCAACTCGCCACGCGACTGACCGGCGAGGCGGGCGTGACAATCTTCGACAGCTTTGCCTTCGTCGACAGTTTGGTTGCCAATCCAGCCAGTCACGGATTCATCAATGTGACCGATGCCTGCGGCGCTGCGGCAGCGGGGACGGACTGCAATCAATACCTATTCTGGGATGGTATCCATCCGACTGCAGCAGCACATCAGGAACTCGCCTTGGCCGTCTTTGCCCAGGCCGTGCCGGAACCAGCCAGTTACGCGCTGCTGTCATTGGGCCTGTTGGTCGTAGGCCGAATCGCGCGCAGGCGCAGGGCTTGACCTCATCGCAAGGCGCTGGTGACCCAGCGGACTATGCCTTGCGGACTCTGGAATTCATCGATCGAACGCGCCGGGATTTCCGGATAGGCTGAATTCCAGATCTTGGCCAGACTGCTGCCGGGTCCGATTTCGAGCACGCAGCGCACGCCGCGCTCACTGATGGTTTCCATGCAATCGTCCCAGCGCACCATGGCTGAAATCTGTCCGGCCAAAGCGGATTTCAGCTTTGATTCATTCAGGGCGGCGCCTGAGAAGTTGCTCACCAGCAGCATCTGCGCCGGTTTGAAAGGCATGGGCTCGATCAAGGCTGCAAATTGCTCGGCTGCGGCCCGCATCTGCGAGGTATGCGATGAAACCTGCACGGCCAAGGGCGTGCAATGGGCGCCGATCGCGGTCAACAACGGCAAGGCGGTAGCCAGCGCGGCATGACTACCGCCGAGCACGCAGCGATCGGGCGCAATGCGGATCGCCAAGGCGAGCTGATGGGTGTCGCAGATGCCGGCCATTTGCTGCGCAGTCACACCGGTCACGCCGGTCAAACCACCCTGCTGCCCCGGGCTGCAGCGATCCATCAGTTGCGCGCGCTGCCAGGCCAGATGCAAGGCCATGTCCGCATCAAAAACTCCGGCGACACAAAAAGCCGGCAGCTCACCGAGGCTGTAGCCGGCGATTATTGCGGGTTCAGGCAGATGGTCCGCCAGCGTTTGCCAGGCAGCAATCGACAGACCCGTCAGCAGCGGCTGCGCGACTTGGTTGCGCGAAGCCCAGTCGGGATCGACCAGCCGTTGCCGCCAGTCGGTACCGATGACATCGGCCATCAATGCAAGCGTGGCGGCGGCGGCTGGCTGGAGATCAAGCCATGGCAGCATGGCTGGGTATTGCGTACCCTGGCCGGAAAAAATCAAGGCAAGGCTCATGCACAGACTCGTTGCAGCCAGCAAGCGCAGGCCAGCATATCGGCTGCGCCTCCGGGTGACAGGCGTCGTGCCACGAAAACCCGGTGCAACTCGACCGCCCGCTTGACGCCTTCTGGATGCGCCGCACCACCGGCATCGAGGTAGTCCCGCGCGGCGGCCTGGGCAAAGCGCAGTCCGGCCAGACCGCCCCGGTGCACGAGATTGGTGTCGTCGAGCTTGGCGATGATGTGGAACAGCGTCTGCAGCCTGGCCCTCTGCTCATCAAGACCGGCTGCCTGCGCCTGCTGCAAGGCCGGCAGCGCGACCTCGAACAACAGGGGGAAACCCAGCGCGGCTTCAGTTCCTGCGCCGCGCAGGCCGGCATGGCGTTGGGTCGCTCTGGCGCCTAGCGCTCTGCCCCATGAGTCCTGCACCGCAAGGCGCAAGGCCATCGGCGTCAGCCGCTGACCCTCGGCCAGCAAGGTGCCTGCGCCGGCACAGAGCAGACCAAGGCTGAAGATCGCACCGCGATGCGTGTTGACGCCATCGGTGGCCAGCAGCATGCGGGCTTCGGCAGCAATGCCAGCCCGCTCAAGCATGGAAAAAGGGGCGGAAACGGCACCCAGTTCTGCCATCTGCGGAAAGCAATGCCGTAAAGCAAACAGGCTACGCATGAAGGTTCTTGCATCCATGTCCTGATGGCTGCCGCTGTCGACAAAGGACACCAGACCCGGCTTGGGATAAAGCGCCAACTCGTCGTGCAGCGCGGCGACTGCCAATCGACCGATGCGCTTGATCGCAGCCGTTGGCGTGACCGAAGCGCCGCTCTGCGCGCTGCAACTCAACATGAAGTTTCCAGACTGGCGCCGGCCAGTCGTTTGACCAGGATCTGCCTGGTTTCACCAGCGCGCCAGCGCAGCCACTCGCGCCACGCGACTGCGGCCCCGTCCGCAAAGAGAAATTCGCCATCGAGGCGCGGCAGGTCGAAAGGCTGGTCTCGCAGCATGGTTGCCAGCGCATCAGCTGCAGCCTGATGTTCGGGTGTCAGCAAAAGGTCGATGTCAGACTGTGGACCGATGCAGTCGAGTCCGGTGATGGCCTGCCAGCCATAGCTGCCATAAACGCGCAGGCTGCTGCAATGGCTAGAGAGCGCTGCGCATTGCTGCCGCCAGCCTTCTTGCTGCGCCAGCGGCAATAAGCCGGTGATCTCGATGGCCAACGGAAATTGATCAACACAGCGCAACGCCGTCAGTGGCACAAGCATGGCCAGGCGCCGGCGCTGCCAGCGCAGCGGCGCTGGCAGCCCGAGCGCCAGGCCTTCACTTGCATCCATGCCTTGCCTCGTGACCACCAGCGGCAGGTCCTGTTCAGACCAATGATCCAGGCATTCAAGGGCCTGTTCGTCCCAGTCATGGCCGACCAGCAAGTCGCGCCAACCGGCTTCGGTCAGCCGCACCAACTGGTGTCTTTGACTGACCATCTTGTCGATCAAGCAGCGATCACCTGATCGGCGACTTTTTTCGCGAGCAGGCGTCCGCCACGTAATTGTCCATCAGCCGCTCTGACATCGTCGTGCGGTGAATTTGCCAAGGCGTCGCGCAAGCAAGCCTGCAGATCGCCACGCCAAACGCCGCGCAGGCCGCCCATGGCCAGGTAGTTCTGCACACCCGGCGCGAATACCGGGCTGGTTTGCGACAGCTCGGTGAGGAATTCCTCGGACAACTTGGTCACGCGTGCCATCGCCGGGATGCGCATGACGCGGATCTCGGCCTCGGGCAAGGCATAGCAGGCATCGGCGATCAAGCCCGAAGTGATGAATCCGCCCGACAAAGCCTGGTCATAGACCAGTCCGATGACGCGGTGGCCCTGGCGTCGCGCCAGATCAATGCAGCAACCGAGGTGCGCCATCGCGCGGTTGATGCCGAGCAACTCGTCCAGATGGCGCAATTGCTGGCCCTGGGTGTCGATCAACAGGAGGATCGCCCGGCCCGGATGGTTTGCCATCAGGTCGAGCAGGACGCGAGCCTGCTGCAAGGCCATCGCAACGCCTATCGGTGCATGGTGGGTGGTGCCGACGATGCCAAGCGTCTGCCCGTCAAAACTGGACGTACCGCTGACAAAATCGCCTTCGACAGCAATCTGATGCTCGGTGCCGAACAACTGTTCGATCAATTGTTCGAGCTTCATGCGGCTTCCCTGGTCAATGCCCTGGTTTGCGCCGCACTCAAGTCAGGAACAATGGCGGCCTCGGCAATGCCTTGCCGGCGCCAGATGTCGACGCCGTCGTCTCCGGGTCGGGCCTGTTGCAGGCGCAATGCCAGCAGTTGATGTTCGGCTTCCAGGCTGGCCAGCGTCAATGCAAGGCTGCCAGTAGCCATGGCCGAGATTGCTGCAGCGCGGAAAGCAGCGACATCATCGTCAACCAAAAAGTCGCAATCGCCGGTCAGGTAACGGTGCTTGCCGCCGGTGGTGCGCCAGACCAGCGCGCGGTCACGCGAATCGAATTCCTCGACGCCATTCGAAGCCTCGATCACCTCCGGGCCGCTCATCGCTAGGCGTCCGGTGTCGCTGATGATGATCCGGTCAGCACAGCGCGCAACAATGCCCATGCCACCAAAACATCCATTGGCGCCGCCAATCAGGAAAATCACCGGGATGCCGGCAGCGCGCACATTGAGCAGCGCGCGCATGACTTCGGACACTGCGATCAACCCGGCATTGGCTTCATGCAAGCGCACGCCGCCCGATTCGGCCAGCAACAGCACGGCCTCCGGCCGTTCGAGCAAGGCACGCTGCAGCCAGCCGCAGAGCTTGGCCCCATGCACTTCGCCGACGCCGCCGCCCATGAACTCGCCTTCCTGCGCGGCAACGAATACTGTCTTGCCATCAAGCCGGGCGCGGCCTACCGCGACGCCATCGTCAAAAGCAGCCGGCACGCCGAGCTGGGCCAAATGCGGGCTCATCACCCGCATCGCCGGCGGCAACCATTCCTCGAAGCTGCCCGCGTCGAAGAGCATGGCCAAGCGTTCGCGCGCCGTGCATTCACCGAAGCTGATGTTCATGCCAGTTCCGCCGCGGCCTGGCTCAGCCGCAGGCTGACCACCGCCGGCGTTGCACCCATATCGTGAATCGTCACCTGGACACCGGACAGGTCATGGCGCATCTGGAAGTCGCCAAGAACAGCCTCCCAGATCTGGCCAAAGCCGCGCGCCGAAGTCTGCACCTCAAAGCTGCATTTCTTGCCGCCGACATCTTCCAGCAAGATTTCAAGATTACCCGAACCGATCACACCGACCAACACCGGCGCAAACGCCGGCAAGGTCTTGCTGCCGGGGAATTCGAACCGCAGGGTCTCCAGACCGATTGCTGTGCTCATGGGATTGATTACCAATTTCTGAAACGGCCGGGTGGCTGATAAAGGCCTCCTGACGCTTTGACAAGGTCGCGCATTGAACGCGCAGCCAGCAGATTCCTCGTCGCCAGACGCGGGTCGATTCCGAGGTCTTCCGGCCTGCGGATGATGCCGCGGTCCCGCAGGTTCTCGACCATGGCCCGGTCCCGACCCAGGCCCACCGCGGTGTAACCTGCAACGCCGCGTATCGCCTGCTCGCGCTCTTCGTCATTGCGGCAGAGCAGCAGATTGGCGATGCCCTCTTCGGTCAGGATATGGGTCACGTCGTCGCCATAGATCATGATCGGCGGCAGCGCCATGTCGGCTTGCTCGGCCAATCCCCAGGCATCGAGGTGCTCGACAAAGGCCGGCTCCATATGCTCGCGGAAGGTCTCGACCATCTGCACCACCAACTTCTGTCCACGAGGAGTGCCGCGGGCGCCCCCAATGCCCTTGCGCGCCTGCTCACCGGCCTTCAACCAGGCCGGGCTGGCATGACGCCGGCCACGCGCATCGGCGCCCATATTCGGTGCGCCGCCGAAACCGGCGATTCGGCCGAGGGTGGCGGTCGAACTGTTGCCGCAGAGATCAATCTGCAGCGTCGAGCCGATGAACAGATCACAGGCGTAATGCCCTGCCGCCTGGCAAAAGGCCCGGTTGCTGCGTAGCGAACCGTCGGCGCCGGTAAAGAACACATCGGGTCGCGCCCGAATGTAGTTTTCCATGCCGAGTTCGGAGCCAAATGAATGCACCGACTGGACCCAACCGGCCTCGATCGCGGGGATCAGCGCCGGATGCGGATTCAGGGCCCAATGGGTCGCGATCTTGCCCTTGAGCCCGAGCGATTCGCCATAGGTCGGCAGCAGCAACTCGATCGCCGCGGTGTCAAAGCCGATGCCATGGTTCAGGCGCTGCACACCATATTCGGCATAGATGCCCTTGATCGCCATCATCGCCATCAGCACCTGGATCTCGGAGATTTGTGCCGGATCGCGGGTGAACAAGGGCTCGATGTAATGGGGCTGCGGGCTCTTGACAACAAAGTCGACCCAGCTTGCAGGGATGTCGACGCGCGGCAACTGGTCGAGAATTTCATTGACCTGAACAACCACGATGCCGCTCTTGAAGGCAGTCGCTTCGACGATGGCCGGGGTGTCCTCGGTGTTCGGCCCGGTATACAAATTGCCCTCGCGGTCGGCGGCCTGCGCGCAGATCAGCGCGACCTTGGGCGTCAGATCGACGAAATAGCGCGCGAAGAGTTCAAGGTAAGTATGGATCGCACCGATCGCGATGCGGTGCTCGCTGACCAGCCGCGCCAGCCTTGCACCTTGCGGTCCGGAGAAGCTGAAGTCGAGCCTCGATGCGATGCCTTTGTCGAACACATCGAGATGCTCTGGCAGGGCAAGCACTGATTGCACGAGATGCAGGTCATGGACTTGCGCCGGATCCAGATGGGTCAGCGTACGCGCGAGGAAATCGGCCTGCTTCTGGTTGTTGCCCTCGAGGCAGACGCGGTCGCCCGGCTCAAGCAGAGCATGCAGCAATTTGACTGCATCGTCAGCGCCAAGGTATTTTCCTCGCAAGCCCTGCCCCAAGGCCGAGGCGGCCCGTTCCAGTCGCCTGGCACGACTCTGTAATTGCAAATTCCAGGCCGTTGATCTGTTTGCGTTGACTTGAACTTGCTGATCAATGCCAGCAAGGCCCAACTCACTGCCGATAATTAACATATGACTTTCATCAGGCGGTCCAGGACTGCTGGCAGGGAATGCCGGCAACTTTGACTTCCGCTTTTATCAAGCTTGGCTTGCCGACACCTTGGGCGCCGGCAAGCCAAGGTCACTTGGGTGCACCCATCACAAGGTCAGGCAACCCCGTGGCGATGCCGGGAATCAGGCACATCAACAAGATCGCCACGAACATCAATCCGAGGAAAGGCATGACGCCCCAGATCACATCCTTCAGCGGAATATCGGGAGCGATGTTCTTGATGACGAAGATGTTCAAACCGACCGGTGGATGGATCAAGCCCATCTCCATCACGATGGTCATCACCACGCCAAACCAGATCAGATCGAAGCCGGCGGCTTTCAATGGCGGCAGGATGATCGGTGCGGTCATCAAAATGATCGACACCGGCGGCAGGAAGAATCCCAACACAATCACCATGCACAGGATCACCGCCAGCAGCATCCATTTCGGCAATGCCATTGCCACCACGCCTTCGGCTGCACTCTGCGAAATATGCAGCGAACTCATCACATAGGAATAAAGCAGCGACATACCGATGATGAACATCAGCATCGAGGATTCCTTGATCGTGCTCGACAGGATTGGCTGCAACTGACCCGGGCGCCAAATGCCGTAGACCACCGCAATCAAGACCAGCGCCATGATGCCGCCCAAGCCGGCGGTTTCTGAAGGTGTGGCATACCCGCCATAAAGCGCGACCATCACGCCGATCAGCAGGATCACGAAAGGCAGCACACGCGGAAGCATCTCGACCTTTTCAGCCAATGTGAACACATGATCATCGAGCATTGCCGACTTGACTGAGCCGGCACCGGCAGAAGCGTAGGCGATCAAGGCAGAGGCATGCTCCTTGCGGTAGCGATAGACCGCATAAGCGGAGAAAAGGGCAACCAGCAACATGCCAGGGCCGATACCGGCGAGGAACAAGCGCCCGAGCGACTGCTCGGCCGCGACCGCATAGAGAATCATCGTGATCGAGGGTGGCAGCAAGATCCCCAGAGTACCGCCAGCAGCGATGATGCCCGCAGCAAATCCCGGCGAATAGCCACGCATGCGCATTTCTGGAATGCCCGCGCTGCCGATTGCCGAGCAAGTGGCCGGGCTCGAACCCGACATGGCAGCGAACAGCGCGCAGGCGAACACATTGGCGATGCCAAGACCGCCTGGGATCTTGTTCATCCAGGCATGCATCGCCGAGTACAAGTCCTTGCCCGCCGGAGATTTGCCGATTGCCGCGCCTTTCAGGATGAACAAGGGGATCGACAACAAAGTGATGCTGGCCATTTCTTCATAGACGTTCTGCGTCACCGTATCGAGCGCGGACCCTGGCATGAAGAAATACATGAAGGAAACCGCCACGGCGCCGAGGCCGAACGCAATCGGCATGCCCGAAAACATCACGGCCAGCGTCACCGCGCCGTAACTCAGACCCAAATTCAGAATGCTCATTGCGGGCTCCTCTTGCCAGTCAAGCGGATGGAGAGTTCAAGCAACAGTTGCAGCGTGAGCAAGCTCATGCCAGTCGCCATCAATGAATAGGGAATCCACAAGGCCGGGCCCCAGGTCGAGTTGCTGGTAAAGCCGTCGACCCAGGCTTCATGGAACAAAGTCCACGACTTCCAGGAAAAAAATACGCAGAAGGCAAAGCTCACGCCCTCGACGAAGATCATCCGGAAATGGTTGGCGCGCGCGGACAACAGCCCGGCGATGGCTTCGACGCCGACATGACCACGCAGCGACTGCACGAACGCACCCGAAAAAAAGGTTGCGCCGACCAGCAGGAACACGGCGGTTTCATCCTGCCATTCGGTCGGAATCTTGAAGAAATAGCGTGCTGCCACGCTATAACTCAGGATCGCCGCTGCCGCGAACAAGGCCAGCATGCAAGGCACCATGACGATGCGGTTGACGAAGCGCAGCGCGCGCTCCAGCGGCAGCAGCGCGCCGCTGGCCTGCAACGGCTGGCCAATGTGATGCTCCAGACCGCCGCTCATCAGGCCGCCACTTTTTCGGCCAGCTTGAGCAGCCTGGCGCAACTCTCGTTCTTCTCGCCGTAGTCCTTCCAGGCGGAACTGCGCGACAAAGCGACCCATTTCGCCAGCGCGGCGTCGGGCAAGTCATGCACTTTTGCCCCTGCCTTTATATAGGCATCCGAGACCGCCATGTCGTCGGCCCTTGCCCCTTCGAGCGCGAATTTCTCCATTTCTGCGCCTACGGTCATGATCAAGGCCTGCTGGTCTTTGGGCAATTTGTCGAAGATGATCTTCGACATCAGCAGCGGCTCCAACATAAACCAGTAGGACTTGCCGGTCTTGCTGATCGTCAGATGCTTGGACACTTCCTGCAGGCGGAACGAAATCAGGCTGGTCGCCGAAGTGGTGACGATGTCGACCGCACCGGTCTGCATCGCTGCATAGGTTTCATTGGATGGCAGCGACAAGGTGGTGGCACCGGCAGCTTTGGCCACCAGGTCCATTTCGCGGCTGCCACCACGGAATTTCAGCCCCTTCACATCCTCGGGCGCGATGATCGGCACATTGCGACTGGCTGCGCCACCGGCTTGCCAGATCCAGGTGACGATGACCAGACCCTTGTCCGCCAGCAGATCGGTCAACGCCTTGCCGATTTCGGCTTTTTTCCAGGCATAGCCCTGCTCATAGGATGTCACGAGACCGGGCATCAAGGCGATGTTCAGCTCAGGTACTTCGCCGCCGGCATAGGGCAGCGGGATCAGCGTCATGTCGAGCGCGCCCTTGCGCGCAGCGCTGAACTGCGCATTGACCTTCATCAGCGAACTGCCGGGATAGACATTGGCCTTCAGCGCGCCGCTGCTGCGACGATCAATTTCCTGGGCAAATTTGGCGCAAAGTCGATGCCTGAAATCCCCTTCGGCGTCAGAACCACCCGGAAACTGATGCGAGATCTTCAATGGATCGGCAGCATGGGCGAAACGCGCAGGCAGCAGCAAGGCCGGTGCGGCGGCGAGGCCAGCGATCAAGGTGCGACGGTTGGTGTTCATTTTTGTCTCCTGGAAAATTAAAAAAAGCTCTCTTTGATTCAGTACCGGCCCGAAAGCAAGCTGCCGAATCCTGGCGCATAGGTCTTCAGACCCAGTTTCTTCAACATCATGAAAGTCGTGGCGATCGAAGAGGAGAGCACCGGCATACCGATACGGTCCTCGATCAACTGCACCGAGGGCAAGGAAGGCATCTGCACACAGGCGGAGGCCACGACAGCGTCAACCCCCTGCAAATTCAACTTGCGGGTGATCTCGACCGGCGCCAGCGGATTTTGCCTGCCGACGTCGAGATTGTCAGGAATCTCCAGCGAAATACTGTCGACGACTTCAATCCCTTCGTTTTCGATGTAGTCGATCACCATCTTTGTCAACGGCTTCATATAAGGCGCGAGCAGGGAAATTCGTTTGGCGCCAATTGTCTTCAGGCCGTCGACCAAGGCGCCGGCACTGGTCACGACTGGCGCCGGGCCACCGGCATCGATAGTGCGCTGGTGCAGCCTTGCTTGCGAAACGCGGTGATAGCCATGACCCATGCTCATGATCGCGACCAGACATGCATAACCGAGGACATCGACACGGGCATCGGCCAACTCAAGCGCGCAGCGGTCAGAGTCGCGGTCCATAGCGGCCAACTCCTCCTGGGTCACCTTTTGCATCCGCATGCGGCTCGAATGGAAGGTGAAGCGCTCGGGCTCGACTGCCTCGCGAGCGCGTAGCATCGCGGGAATCTCTGTCTCCATCGTCGTGTTGGAACTCGGCACGATCTGGCCGATACGGAACTGTGTCTTTTGAGTCATTGGGTTGATGGGTCAATCAAGGTGCCAGGAGCAAATCGGCAAGGTGCTCGAAATTTTCTGCAACCAGGTCAAACTCGCCGCTTTCGATGGCCGGTTCAATTGTCGCCAGGCCATGCTCGAAAGGACGCCTGACATAGGCAGTGCGCAGGCCGCAGGCGCGTGCTGCGCGCAGATCGGAAGGATGACAGGCCACCAGCATCAAGTCCTGCGGCGCGAGATCCAGCAACTTCGCACATCCGAGATAGGTTTCTGGGTCCGGCTTGTAATGCCCAAACAACTCGGCCGAGATCACGCAGTCCCAAGGTAGACCATTGTGTTTGGCCAACTCAGTCAAGAGTGAAAAATTGCCATTTGACAAGGTCGTCAGGGTAAAGCGGGATTTCAGCCTTTGCAGTCCGGCCATGGTGTCGGGCCAGAGCGGCAAGCGGTGCCAAGCGAGATTCAGTTGTCTGCGCTCAGCTTCATCCAGCACCTCCAAGCCATGACTGTCGATGATCTGTTCGAGGTTCATCCGGTGAAGGCCGTCTATATGGGTCCAGGGCAAGTCACCATTGCGTACTCTGGCCATGGCCGGCGCATATCCGGACCGCCAGGCATTGGCGAAGGCCGACCAGTCGCCTTCGATCTGGTGGCGCGCTGCCAGCAAGCCAGCTTCCTGCATCACACCGGCATGCCAGTCGACCACGGTGCCGAACACATCGAAGGCCAGCGCTTTGGGCAGCGAGTCAGCAAGGGGCAACAAGGACGACATCAACTCAGCTTTGGAATAGTCAATGCCGCTGATTATGTATACAAACTTTGTCTTTATGTACGCAATGTTTACCCTGAGCGACAGTTTTTGCATGTAAAAAGCATGTTTTAATCGTTCCGGTTGAATAACAGCTACTTAAAAATCGATGAAACCTCTGTCCGAACGTTTGCGTGAAGCAATCGAAGAGGAAATCGCCACTGGCAAGTTGCTGCCTGGCACCCACCTCGACGAAACAGAACTGGCGTTGCGCTTTGGTGTCTCCAGAACGCCGATCCGCGAGACCTTGCGTCTGCTGGTCGGGGTCGGGCTGGTTGTGACAAGACCACGCCGTGGCGCCGTCGTGGCTCAGATTTCAGCGCAAGGGTTGGTCGAGATGTTCGAGGTGATGGGTGAACTCGAGGCCATGTGCGCCAGGTTGGCGGCGCGCAGGATCAACGAGACCGAAATGGCAAGCCTGGAGCAAGCCCATCTGGAATGTCGCAATGCCGCCGCCAGCGGCGACTCCGACGCCTATTTCTATGCCAACGAGAAATTTCACCTGGCGATCTACCAGGCCAGCCACAATGCCTTTCTGGCCGAACAGGCACTCGCCCTGCAACGCAAACTACGCCCTTATCGGCGCCTGCAACTGAGGGTACGTAACCGGGTGCAGCGCAGTTTCACCGAGCACGAGGCGATCCTGGCAGCCCTGCATCAAGGCGATGGTGAACAAGCCGCCGCGGCAACCAAAGCCCATGTGCTGGTGCAAGGCGAGCGCTTCGTCGATCTGGTCGCCAGCATCGCGCAACTGGAAAAATGAGCCAACTCTGATTGGCTCGAGGGCGCATGGTCTACTGCAGCGTGCCCTTCAGCAATTCGGGTATCGGCAAGGACAGTACGGCGATGCCTTCATCGGCCAACTCTTCTTTTTCAGCCAGGCTGGCCTGGCCGCGAATTCCGCGTTCTTCGGCTTCACCGTAATGAATGCGGCGTGCTTCATCGGCAAAGCGGGTTCCGACATCTTCGGTGTTGGCAAGAACTTGCTGGATCGCAGCCCAGACCTGGGACTGCAAATTTCCGCCATCGGGCAGCTTTGTCACTGCGCCCGTAGCATCCGCAATCGACGACTCGGTGCGGCGCGGTTCACGCCCTTCATCGCGCAGATGCGAGACGTTCAAGCGCGGCGCGGAGAGCATACGATTGATGTTGGTGTCAGCACAGATCGGACAGGCGACCAAGCGACGTTCGAGTTGCGATTCAAAATCGGCAGCCGAGCCGAACCAGCCCTCGAAACGATGGTCATGGCGGCAAGCGAGGTTCAAAACAAGCATCGACCGATCATCTCACTTCAAACCGCAGGTCGCCATTGCAACGGCCATTCACCGCGTTGCCAGCGCGACAACCAGAGCAGACCGATGAGGGTCTTGGCGTCAGTAACTGCACCGGTCGCGGCCATCGCGTCGAGTTCGGCAGGCGTATGCACGACCAGGTCGAGAAACTCGCCCGCATCAAGTTGGCTCGCACCAGCGCTCAGACCGCGGGCAAAAAAGATCTCGATGCCCTCGTCAGAATAGGCGATCGCATTGTTGAGTACGCCGGCATGGGCCCACTCGGCCGCGATGTAGCCGGTCTCTTCACGCAACTCGCGCATGGCGCAAAGCAAGGGCAACTCACCTGCATCGATCTTGCCAGCCGGAAACTCCAGCATCACCTGAGCCATCGGATAACGGTACTGACGCTCCATCAGCAAACTGCCGTCATCGAGCAAGGGGATGATCATCACCGCACCCGGATGCCGGATGAATTCGCGGGTGGTGATGGCGCCGTCGGGTAAACGAACCTGATCGCGGCTGACCTTCAGGAAAAAGCCGTCTAGGACCAACTCCGTACTGACCCGGCTCTCGCGCAGATGCGCGTCGCCGTCAACCGGCATGAAGTCCACCACGCAGCCCGACGACCAGCCGTAGCCTCATCAAATTCGCTGCGATCAAGTGGCCAAGGCCTTGACGATGGCCTCGGCGCACAGGGCCATCAACCCACCCGGCAGCAGGCCGAAGACCAGCACTGCCGCGCCATTCAGCGACATCACCAGACGCACATCGGTCGGCGCATTCAGCATGTTCTGATCAGAAGGCTCATCAAAGAACATCACCTTGATGACGCGCAGGTAGTAAAAAGCGCCTATCAAGGAAACAACGACGGCAAACAAGGCCAGCAGGAGATAGCCGTCCACATTGGTCGAGACCAGCGCCTGCAGAATTGCCAACTTGGCATAGAAGCCTGCGGTAGGTGGCACTCCGGCAAGCGAGAACATGAAGATTGCCATCATGGTCGCGTACCAAGGACTGCGCTTGGCAAGACCGGCCAGATCCTTGATCTCTTCGGCTTCATGGCCCTGGCGCGACAGCAGCAGGATCATGCCGAACGTACCCAGGGTCGTCATCACATAGGTAACGGTGTAGAACATCGCCGAACTGTAGGCGTTGGCTGCCGACAAGGTATTGCTATTGACCACGCCAGAAGCAAGGCCCAGCAGCATGAAACCCATCTGCGCGATGGTCGAATAAGCCAGCATGCGCTTCAGGTTGGTCTGCGCAATCGCCGCCAGATTACCGATCAGCAGCGAGACGATCGCCATCACGATCAACATCTGCTGCCAGTCGACCGCCAGACCGATCATGCCTTCGACCAGCAAGCGCACCGTGATGGCAAAGGCCGCAAGTTTCGGCGCCGCCGCGATCAGCAACGTCACCGCAGTGGGCGAGCCCTGGTAAACGTCAGGCACCCACATATGGAAAGGTGCAGCACCAAGCTTGAAGGCCAAACCGGCGACGACAAAGACGACACCAAAAATCAGTACCGACTTGTTCGGCAGACCGGTGCTGATGACTTCGAAAACCTGAGGAATCGACAACGATCCGGTGGCGCCATACATCATCGACAAGCCGTAAAGCAGAAATCCGCTGGCGAGTGCACCAAGCACGAAATACTTCATCGCCGCTTCGGTAGAGACCGGGTGATCACGGCGCAAGGCCACCAGCGCATAGAGCGACAAACTCATCAACTCGAGGCCAAGGTAGATGACCAGAAAGTTATTGGCCGACAGCATGACGAAGATACCGAGCAGCGAAAATAGACTCAAAGTAAACAACTCACCTTTGAGCAATTCACGCGACTCAGCATAGGGGCGCGCATAAACCAGCGACACCATCACAGCCACGCAGGCAAAGAAAGCCAGCAGGTGACCCATCGGATCGGCCACCACCATGTCCTGCATCGCATAAACGGTCAGACCGTCATTGAAATAAGCGAGGTGAATAGCGCCAACGACAAACAGCGTCAACTGCGTCAGCCAGTAGGTCGGGCGCCGCGCAGGGTCGGTGACCCAGAGGTCGACCAAGGCGACCACACAGGCCATCGTCAGCAGCAGGATTTCGGGATAAACGGCAAGCCAGTTCATATTGTTCATTTCCTAGCGGCCTCAGTTCAACTTGGAAATTGCCACATGCTTGAGCAATTCAGACACCGACACCTGCATCACATCAGTGAATGGTTTCGGGTAGAGGCCCATCCACAAGACCGCTATGGCAAGCAGGGCCATCATCAGGAACTCGCGTCCGTTGATATCCTGCAACTGTTTCACATGGTCATTCGTCACTGGTCCGAAATAGACCCGCTTGTACATCCAGAGCGAATAGGAAGCACCAAAGATCAGGGCTGTGGCTGCAATCGCGCCGAGCCAGAAGCTGTATTTCACGGTGGCCAGGATCACCATCCATTCGCCGACGAAACCGGCGGTTGCTGGCAATCCGCAATTGGCCATGGTGAAGAACAGGGCAAAGGCTGCAAACTTGGGCATCGTGTTGACGACGCCGCCATAGGCAGCAATTTCACGCGAATGCACCCGGTCATAAAGCACCCCGATTGACAGGAACATCGCGCCGGAAACGAAGCCATGCGAAATCATCTGAACCAGGCCACCGGCAACGCCCAGATCGCTGAAGATGAAGAAGCCGAGGGTGACGAACCCCATGTGCGCGATCGATGAATAGGCGACCAGCTTCTTCATGTCCTGCTGAACCAGCGCGACCAGCCCGATGTAGACCACACCGATCAAGGACATCGCAATGATCAACCAGGACCAATGATGGGCTGCATCAGGCGCGATCGGCAGCGAGAACCGCAGGAAACCGTAGGCGCCCAGTTTAAGCATGATCGCTGCCAGTACCACTGACCCGCCGGTGGGCGCCTCGACGTGTGCATCCGGCAGCCAGGTATGCACCGGCCACATCGGCACTTTGACTGAAAAGGCGGCCAGGAAGGCGAAGAACAGCAGCGTCTGCACCGGCATCGCCAGCGGGAGTTTTTGCCAGGTCTGAATGTCGAAACTGCCGCCCGACTGGAAATAAAGATAGACCAGAGCGATCAGCATCAGCAGCGATCCAGCCAGCGTATAAAGGAAGAATTTGAAGGCTGCGTAGACCCGGTTCGGGCCGCCCCAGACGCCGATGATGATGTACATCGGAATCAGCGTGGCCTCGAAGAAGACATAAAACAGCAGGCCGTCGAGCGCCGAAAAGACACCAATCATCAATCCCGACAGGATCATGAAAGCGCCCAGATACTGGTTGACGCGCTTGGTCACTGATTCCCAGGCGGCAATCACGACAATGACGTTGATGAAGGCCGTCAGCGGCACAAACCACAGGGAAATGCCGTCAAGACCGAGGTGATAGCGCACATTGAAACGATCGCTCCAGGGCTGATTCTCGACGAACTGCATCGCAGCAGTCGCCGTATCGAAGCCGCTGATCAGCGGCAAGGTCACCGCAAGACTGGCCAACGCGGCCAGCAAAGCTATCCAGCGCGCCGCATTGGCCTGGTCGTCACGCCCGACTGCCAGCAGCAACAAGCCACTGACGATGGGTAGAAAAATGGCAAGACTTAGCAACATTCTTGTTCT
>CANFIC010000003.1 GCA_947446685.1 Burkholderiales bacterium | reverse complement strand
GCTTTTTACGAAAAGCTGTTCAATTTCCGCGAGATCCGCTACTTCGACATCAAGGGCCAGCATACCGGCCTGACCTCGCGCGCGATGTCGGCGCCCGATGGCAAGATCCGCATTCCGCTGAACGAGGAATCGGCGCGCGGCAGCGGCCAGATCGAAGAGTTCTTGATGAAGTTCAACGGCGAAGGCATCCAGCATATCGCCCTGTTCACCGACGATTTGCTGGCCAGCGTTGACAGCTTGCAGATGGCCGGCGTGCCCTTGATGACGGCGCCCAATGACTTTTATTACCAGGCCCTGGAAACGCGGCTGCCCGGCCATGGCGAGCCGGTCGCGGACTTGCAGGCACGCGGCATCCTGCTCGACGGCTCGACCAGCGGCGGCGAGAAGCGACTGCTGCTGCAGATCTTTTCTGAAACGATGCTCGGCCCGGTGTTTTTCGAATTCATCCAGCGCAAGGCCGACGAGGGTTTCGGTGAGGGCAATTTCAAAGCCTTGTTCGAGTCACTTGAACGCGACCAGATCCGCCGCGGTGTGCTGGACATCAATAGCTGACTGCACTCCGGGCCTTGCGTCCAGCTATTTGGTGCCGTCGCCCTTTGAAGCTGACACGCGCTGGTTGCCACGACCTGGCGCTAACCAGGCCGCAGTCCCCACGCCGCAGCCAGCGCTTCAGCGAATTCACTGCAGTCCACATTCACCATGATGTTCAGCAGGTCCACTCGCGTCGTTTTCGGTTTCGTGAAACGTTTGAGTAATCTGTCAATCACGGCCGGCACGCCGGGCTCGGCATTGACTAGTTCCGTGAGAAACCGCCCGGGGCGTGCCACACGAACCTTGGTGCCTGCGAAGGCCGCATGCGGCAGATCGCTGACGTTGGCTGTCACCAGCACCACGGGCTCGCCGCCGTAAACCGCCTTGCTGCGTTTGAGCGCGCCAGCGGCGACATGTTCGTCCTTGGGGTCTGTGCGCCCTACAAACTGCGGAACGAGACTCTCAAAACCATGTACCAGTGCCTGAGGGAAGTGGCTCCGCATGAGGTTGAGCATGCGGTCCACGCGATTGGCATCCAGCCTGAACTTGCCATCGGGGGCGATCAGGTTGCGCCGGGTTTCGGCCAGTAAACCCTCTGACCAGTTCGCTTGCAGGAACCCGGCTTCGTAAAGTTCGAGGAATATCGAACGCAGGTATTCGGGGATAAGGATGTTCGCATCGAGAAAGACGACGGGCACAACTCCTGGCTCCACCAAAGGCGTGGTCGTGATGGTCGAGCTTGCCGGGATTCTTGTCCTTGCCATCTTGGCCGGTGCAGATTTTTTCGTGCCGCTTAAGGCGCCTTGGCCACCCAGCGCCGCGTCACCGCTTGTTTGGCCGCGTCGAGTTCGCGCTGCCGCAGATCACCGTTGAGCTCCTCGATCTCCTGAATGCCAAGGCGCATCTGCTGGTGCATCACGTCCCGCATGCGGAGCACCTCGGCCTCGGGAATCCGGCGATGGTTGGCGCCCGTGCGCATGACGCCCTTGAGCGTGCCGTCATCGGCAAGGCCAATGACATAAGGACGGGAGACGTTCAGGATTTTTGCCGCCTGCTGCGTCGTCAGGTACTTCGGCCCGGCCTCGGGAAGTTCGGCGCCGGTCGCAGGACGCACACGCAGGATCACTGCGGAGTTGTCCATCGGATCGAGCGATGACTCGACCACAAACTTCCGGTCGATGTTCTCGCCCTTTGGTCGGAACCGCAACGTCCTTACCTGCATCCAGCCTTGCTTGTAAAGGCCTTCGTTCAGCTTGCGGCTGTACGACTGCAAGGTCGCCAGCTTTGCCGGGTCGATGCCTTTGGGGGGCATGGTTGGGCCAAGCTCGGCAAACGCTTTCGGCGCTGTGGACTTGGCAGGCGGTGATTTGGGCCGGCTTCGCGAAATGGCCGGTGCCGTTTGGAGTGGGGTGGCGGCTCGAGCGCTACTGAGCATGGCAAGCACAGTGCTTTCCAATGTGCCACCGGCAGTCGGGCCGCCAAGCCTGGGCGCGATCTCACCCATCTGCCTGGGCTTTCGTGTGGATGCTTTGAAGGCTGTCTTGTCGGTGGCCATGGCAATAGCGTACCATCGTCACCGTGAATTCGCAAATTTCGAAGAAGCTGCCCGGGCCTGGGCCGACTAGGATGATCGGTTGTTGTTAACAATCTGCTGGCGAACAAGATTTCGCAACGGCGACTCCTCGGACAAGCAAGACCCGTGACGGCCCCTTTGGCTCCCTACGGCTGCCGATCCCTGCTGAGGGGTAGTTGAACACCCCAGGCATTGCGCAAATGCGCGGCGGTGGACCTAGCTCCATGCAAGGTCAAAGCGCCCAATAGGTCGCTCTTGGTGTAGGGCGGTTTGGCCAAGTCGGAAACGGTTTTATCTAAAGCTGCGGTGAGCCTAACCGGAGCTGCTTGCACCAGCAGATCGAGAAAGGCGCCGGGGCTGATGACTTCGATGCCCAACTGTCCCATGTCTGCAGCCGCCAGGTGTTTGACGTTGCTAGAAATCAGAAAGACTTTATCGGAAGTGACGCCCTCGGAAACCAGGAGATGGCGCATCAATATCGCCGCTTGGGCGACGTGGATGTCGCCCTTGTTCACCGCAGACGGAACTTGTAGGGCAATGTGCGGGGCGCCGTAACCGGCTAGCCTGTATTCGTCACCCACGGCATTGCGGTAGGCGTTCAATCTGTCTTCAGGCTTGCGTTCGTCAGCTGGGTGCGGGGAGGCTGCCTTGTAAGCGCTCAGTTCGTCGCCTATGAGTTTTTTAACCACCTTTGCCCAATTTCGCAAAAACTCCTTTTCGATGTCGACCGTCCAGCGGGGTAGATACAGGCTGCGAAGATCGAACAAAACGTCAGAGAGTCTGGGCGGCAGAAGAGCGTTCGCGTCCAAGATTGCGTAGGTGGACCCGCCGGGAGACAGCGGGTGGTCAGTCACGGCCGCGGCCCGACGCGCCGGCTTTGGTGTACGCCCCTTCCGCGATAGCGTACATGCCCGCATCTCTTGCAGCTCCCTTGTAGTCAGCCGAGCCAGGCTGGGCGGCCTTTTCACGCTTGCTCAACCATGCTCGAACGGAGGACTCGGGCACTCGCCGATGGCCCTTGGGCGTCGTCGAAGTGCCTTCGAGCTCGCCCGCATCAATGAGCATCGCGACATGCGGGCGGCTCTTCTTCATCATCTGAGCAGCCTCCTCCGTGGACAGCAGGCGGTCCTGCGGCTCGGACATATTCCCATACGCGAGACGCTCGTTGACCTCCAAGATGTGCATCTGGATTTGTCTTCTGGCGGCACGCCCGCGGTCATCGCGAGCGTCGAGCACGTCGTGCAGGGCCTTGGTCAACGCAAGCTTGTCCACCGCCTCCCCCGCGGGAATATTTTCGGCGAGCAGCTTCGCCACTTCGCCGAGCATATCCACCCTGCTTGACGGCGAACCCTGGCGCGTTTTTTGTTCAAGTGTGGGCTGCATCTTTCAACCTATTTTTCGTTTAGTGTTTCGAGTTTACTATTAATTCGAAAAATTATGCCCCCTACACGGAGATCTGACAGAGCCCAAAGCCTGACCGACTCTGTCTGCAGGATGCTATCGCTATGTCAGGAAGTGGGATTTTTTTGAAGGCGATTGATCGATGCCTAGTCCTGTGCTTTATGTCCCGCGCCGCGCAGGAAATGCAGATAGGCACCAATGCAGCACAGCAAATAGGCTGCGAAGGCCAGCTGAAATGACGGGGTCTGACCGAAGCCGAGCATCAGCAACCCGTCGATCAGCAAACCGATGCCCCACTGGATGACGAAGATTCCCAGGAAGATCACCAGGTTGTAGGCAGACAGGGCTCTCCCAGCCGCCTCGGGACCGAAGGCCATGCCGATCGCCGGTTGCGATGGGGTGACAAAGCTGCAGGCCACGCAGTACAGCGCCAGCAAGGGGCCGGCTCCTTCGGGCCAGAACGCGGGTGAGGTGATCACCAGCACCAGCAGCACAAAGCTCAAAGGCAAGCCGGTTTCAATCAGACGGTCAGCGTGTAGCCCGCGTCGGGTGAGCCATGAACTCGCCATCCCCCAGGCCCAGAAGCTTGCCAGCATGACGATGTTGATCCAGAAGAGCCCGGTGGCCGCCTGCAGCGGCGAATAAGCCGCCACCTTGATCATCCAAGGAGCCGCCCAAAGGGTCTGCACCGCCATCAAACCGCCATAGCAAAAGAAACCCACGGGCGCCATCCGGCGGAAATAGGGGTGGCGCCAGACTTCCGCATAGCCGGCCTTGGGCGCTGCCGGATGCAGGCCCTGGTCGGGCTGTGCCCAGGCCGGAACGAGCCAGGCGATCAAGGCCATGGCCAATAGCAGCAGCAAGGCCATGCCCCAGAACAGTGGCCGCCATCCGAACAGCGGAGTCAGCCATTGCACTGGCAGAGTGGAAGCGACCATGCCCATGGAACCGGACATCAGCATCCACGAGTTCAAGCGCATCTGGGTGGCTGGCGCAAACCAGCGCCGGTAGCCGGTCAGCGGGGCCATCAGGCAGGCGCTCACGCCAACCCCGCAAAGGACGCGTGCGGCAAATAGGCCGGCAAAGCTGGTTGCCAATGAAAATGCCACGCAAGCCATCACGGCCACGGCAAGAAAACAAAGGATCACGCGCTTGGGGCCATGGCGGTCAAGCCAATTGCCCAGGGGCAGTTGGGTGAGCGAGAAGCCGAGAAAATAGCCGCCTGCCAGCAGCCCCAGATCGCGGGCTTGCAGCGCAAACTCCTGCGTCAAGACGGGCGACAGCGTCGCTGTCACCGCGCGGATCAGCGACGATAAAAAATAGGCAAATGCGAAGGCGATGAAGACGAATACGGCTTTGCGCGCAGAGAGAGCAGTCATCGAAATTTGAGCCGGTTAAGAGAGTTGTCAGCCAAAGCCTATCGCCCGATTATCCCGGCTGCGGCAAGGTGGCTACAAAGACCGGTCGGCCGGGCCAGACTGCTTGGGCTCTTTCCTGCTCATACGCTGAGACGCTGATCCTCCACAAGGCCAGACCGCCCTCGGGCTGTTCTGCTTGGGGGCAGCGGCGATGTCCTGTCGAGATTGCGCTGAAGCGAGGGTGGAGGGGTGACGATGCAGCAACTGGCCGGAGTCGACGCGGCATTTCTCCATCTGGAGACGCCGCAGATGCCGATGCATGTCGGTGCGCTGCATTTGTTCGAATTGCCGACTGACTATGCGGGCAATTATCTGGACGATCTGCGTGCCCATATTGCCGGCCGTCTGGCTTTGCTGCCGCCGCTGCGGCGTCGGCTGGAAACCATGCCCTTGAATCTGGCCAACCCGGTCTGGGTCGATGCCAAACCTGACCTTGAAAAACACATCGTCGGCATCTCGCTGCCGGCCGGCAGCGGCCTGGCCGCGCTCGAGCAGCAAGTCGCGCTGCTGCACCCGCAGCTGCTTGATCGTGGTCGGCCGCTTTGGAAGTTCTTTGTTTTCAAAGGGCTGGCGCCCGGCCCGCAAGGCCAGCGCCATGTCGGTGTTTACACCCAGCTCCACCATGCGGCGGTCGACGGCAAGGCTGCGGTCGCCTTGGCCGGCGTGATCCTCGATCTTGGCGCCAAGCCGCGGGCGATCAAGTTGCCCAAGCGCCAGGCGCGCCATACCGAGCCGGGCCAGGCCGAGCTGCTGCACCTGGCCTTGACGCAGGAATGGCAGCAGTTGGTCCAGCTGGTGCGGGCCTTGCCCAGCACGGCCGGCACCTTGACGGCAATGGCCCTGCAGAAGGCGGTCGATACGGCCGCCGAGACGCTGGCCGGTTGGCGGGCCAGCGGCAAAAAGAACGCCAGTCCGGCGATCAACAACTTCGGGCTGGCGCCGCATACAAGGCTGAACCAGAGCTTGTCGGCGGAGCGGTCTTTTTCAACCGTCAGCCTGCCCTTGGCTGAGCTGAATGAAATCCGGCGGCGTCATGGCGCCAGCCTCAACGATGCGCTGCTGTTCATTTGCGCCGGGGCCTTGCGGCGGCTGTTCGCCAAACATGGCCCTTTGCCGCGCAAGTCGCTGGTGGCGGCCGTGCCGGCGTCGATGCGGGCCAGTGGCGACGACCAGGCCAACACCCAGGCAACGATGACGCTGGTCAGCCTGGGCACGCATCTGGCCAGGCCAGCGCGGCGGCTGGCCCATCTGCTGGCCGCATCCCGGGCGATGAAAAACCAGCTCGGCCAGGTCAAGTCGCTGATGCCGGCCGACTATCCATCGCTGGGCATCCCCTGGTTGCTGCAGGCCGGCGCGCTGCTCTACGGGCGCGCCCAGTTGGCCGAGCGGCTGCCCTGCCTGGCCAATCTGGTGATCTCGAACGTACCGGGGTCACCGGTCCCGCTTTATCTGGCTGGGGCGCGCATGCTTTGCAACTATCCAGCGTCGATCGTCGTCCATGGGCTGGCGCTGAACATCACCGTGCAGACCTATGCCGATTCGCTCGACATCGGCCTGATGGCCTGCGCCCGCGCCTTGCCCGAAACCGCCGAACTGGCGTCATTCATCGAAGCGGCGTTCGAGGAGTTCCGGGGCTTGGCGAGGGTGAAAACTGGCGCGAGGGCAGACCGAAAGGCGGGTGGGTCGTAGGTCAATGCCGCCAGCCATTGGGTGCTGCGGGTCAGACCTTTTGGCGCAGCACGATGTGGCTGCGCAGCCATTCGGCAAAGGCTTTTTCACTGATCTCGCCGGCGGCTACACCGAGCATGGTGAGCGTGACTTCTGCCTGCGTGGCCTGCAGGCGGAATCCGTTCAGGTATAGGAACAAACCTGTGGCCAGCAGCCCAGCGCGTTTGTTTCCATCGACAAAGGGGTGGTTCTTGGCAATACCCACGCCATAGCAGGCCGCCAACGCAGCCGCATCTTGTTCTTCATAACTCGCCAGGTTGACCGGCCGCGCAAGGGTAGAGTCGAGCAAGCCCTCGTCCCGCAGACCCGTCCCACCGCCGTGCTCCGCCAGGCTCTCGTCGTGCAAGAGCAGCAAAGCTTGCTTGCTGATCCAACGCCAAGTCATTTTGCGAGTTGGTGAAACGTATCGCGGTACTCGCGCATCAATGCCCTGCCGGCAGAAATTTCCTCCCCGAGCGCCGGGTCGTAGGGCGTCAGTGCATAGCCTTCCTTGGTTTCGGTCAGGAACACCGATTCACCCTTGGCAAGCTTCAGCCTGGATAAAGCCTCCTTGGGAAGAATGACCCCCACCGAATTACCGATTTGTGTGAGTTTGAGAACATGCATGGCCCGGCTCCAAATGTTATTACAGGTGTAATACTAACCCTAAGCGCAAGCCGCAGCCTTGTCCAAGTTGTGAAGCATGAGCCTGTTGCGCTGCCCGAGGCCGCGCCAGCACCTGTCGTGAGGGCTTATGCAGTGCATCCCTGAAGCTTCTGGCGCAATACTCGCCCAGGCAGGGCTGTGAACGCTCAGCCCGCCGCCAGCATGTCCTTCTGCACCCGCTCCAGATGCTGCCGGACATAGAACCCCGCCGCCTCCGGGTTGCTGGTGGCGATGGCCTCGTAGATCAGGCGGTGCTCGTACACGTACAGCCGGGCGCGGGCCGGGTCGTGGATGCCGTGGTCGCGCAGTTCGCGCCACAGCGGCTCGTCCACTGCTGCGGCCAGCACCTTGGCGATGGCCACCATCACCGGGTTGCCGCTCATCTGCGCAATGCGCTGGTGGAACTGGCGGTCGGCCTCGTTCCAGTCACGGCGCTGGGCCGGGTCACCAAGGTCGCTGGTGTGCTCCATGCGGTCCAGCAGGCGCTCGATTTCCGGGTCACGCCCGCCCACGGCGGCGGCGAACTGGGCCACCAGGGGTTCGATTGCCAACCGTGCGGCCAGGGTTGACAAGGGGCTGGTGTCGGGCCGGGGCGAGGCCTTGGCTGCGCTGCGCATCACCTCCAGCGCTGTGTCGCGCACAAAGGAGCCCGCATTGGGCCGGGTCCGCACCACGCCCTGGTTCACCAGCGCTCCCATCGCTTCGCGCACTGTGGCGCGGCCCACGCCCAGGGTGGTGGCCAGGTCGCGTTCGGCGGGCAGGCGTGCGCCGGGCGGGTAGGTGCCGTCCTGGATGGATTTTTTCAAGCGATCGGCCACCAGTTCGTACAGCTGCGGTACGCGCAGTGGCGGCTGGGCGGGTTCGGTGGGCAGAGGAGGCTTCATAAAGTGGAGCTATTTTAAAACCAGTTTGGTTAGAATGAAACCATAGTCCTTTTGCCCTGGGAACCGCCATGTTGAACCTTGTCCGTACCGTCCAGACCGTGGACGCGCACACTGGCGGCGAGCCGTTGCGCATCCTGACTTCCGGCCTGCCTGCCGTGCCCGGCACCGGCATTCTGGAAAAGCGCACCTGGCTCAAAACCCATCGTGACGACCTGCGCCAGTTCCTGATGAACGAGCCGCGCGGCCATGCCGACATGTACGGCGCTTACCTGCTGTCGCCCACCACGCCGGGTGCCGACTTCGGCGTCATCTTCATCCACAACGAAGGCTATAGCGACATGTGTGGCCACGGCATCATTGCCCTGGGCAAGGTGCTGGTGGAGCTGGGCTATGTGCAGCGCACCAGCCCGCTGACGCGCATAGCTTTTGACGCGCCGGCAGGCTTCATCGAAGCCTTTGTGGAGTGGGACGGCCAGCGCGCGGGCAAGGTCACTTTCAAGAACGTACCGGCCTTCATCTACCTGCGCGACCTGGAGGTGGATACGCCCAGTTTTGGCCGGATGCGCGGCGACATCGTGTTTGGCGGGGCGTTTTACTACTACCTCAATGCCGAGCAGGCGGGCCTGACGGTGAAGCCTGAACTGGTCCGCTCACTGATCCAGTTGGGTGCGGAAACCAAGGCGGCGGTGGTGGCCCAGGTGAAGATTCAGCACCCGCTGGAGCCGGGGCTGAACCAGCTCTATGGCAGCATCATCGACAGCGCCCCCAACTGCGCCGGGGTGGACCAGTCCAACGTCTGCGTGTTTGCCGACCGCGAGGTGGACCGCTCGCCTACCGGCACCGGCACCTCGGGCCGGGCCGCGCAGTTGTTCTTGCGCGGGCAATTGCCGCTGGGACAGACCTATGTGAACGGCAGCATCGTGGGCAGCACATTCGAAGTGAAAGTGACGCAGGCGGTGAAGGTGGGCGAGTTTGACGGCGCGCTCACCGAGGTCACCGGCAGCGCCCACATCATGGGCCACCACCAGTGGGTGTTGGAAGAGTTGGACCCCTTCCCCACCGGTTTCTTTTTACGCTGAAAGCTGCCCTGCGAATCCTCAACGTCGAACAGACTGCCCGGGCCTTGCCCGGAGCCGCCGAACTGGCTTCATTCATCGAGGCGGCGTTCGAAGAGTTCAGGGGCTTGCCGGGGGTGAAAACTGGCGCGGGGGCAGAGGGGCAGGCGGGTTGGAACAAAAGTTGACATGTTGACGATCTATGGATATCTTTGAGATATCAAATTTCAGGAACGTCATCATGATCCCTCGCTCCGCCTCCAGCCAAATTGCGTTCCGCTACCGTGCGGTTGACAGCAACACCGGCGTCACACGCGAAACTGCCAAGCGCCTCGCTGAGTACCTGGGTGTCGATGAGACACAGGCCATCCACATTGCCTTGCACAGCATGGCCGTCAAGTTGCTGCCGCAGTATGAAGCTGATGGCGGCCCGCTTACTGCGTCGCAGGTTCGCCAGATCAAGAAGCGCGTACCGCAGGACAAGAAGCGCTCCGTACGCTCCAGCCTGTTTGACGCAGAGACGACGGCGTGATGGTCCGCTGGTGGGAGGAGCCCACAGCAGGCGAGATCGTTTGGTGCCATTTTCCCGATGACATCACCCCACGCCCCAAGCCTCGACCGTCGTTGGTCCTTGCGGTCTTTGACGACGACGCGCCGCAGTTTCATGTACGGGTCGCTTACGGGACCAGCCAGCGCACAAGCAATTTGCATCGGGGCGAGTTCGCCATCGCAAGGCAATCCAATCCAGCCGCCTTTGAGTCCGCAGGACTCAGCTTTGATACCAAGTTCGATTTGAAACAAGCGCTGGATCTGCCCTTCACGACCGAGTGGTTTTCGGTTCCACCTGCCGCCCCCTTTGGACAAACCCCAAAACTAGGCACGCTGCACCCGTCGATGGTGCGCGCCGTACAAGCAGCATTTCGGGCTATCAATTCGTGAACGCGCACAATTCACTTGAAGTTCCAATGAGCACCCAAATTCGCGGTGCCCAGGCGCCTCTGAGCGGGGCAGTTTGAGCGGACTAGGCAGCTTGAGATCCTGCGCCCCGTTGCCGATGCCTGCCCTCCGACGCCTGCCCAGCCCGGTCTACTTCGTTTCCAGCCGCACCAGCCTGCCTTCCTTGCCGTCGGTCAGCAGGTAGAGCCAACCGTCGGGACCCTGGCGCACGTCGCGGATGCGCTCGCCGATGCCGGTGTCGAGCTTGGATTCGGCTGCGATCTTGCGGCCGTCCAGCGTGAAGCGGAACAGCGACTGCCCGCGCAGCGTGCCCATCACCAGGCTGCCTTTCCAGCCCGGGTAGCGGTCGCTGGTAACGAAGGCCAGGCCGCTGGGGGCCACCGACACCGGCACCCAGAAGCGCAGCGGCTGCTCGAAGCCGGGCTTCGGGCCGGGTTCGCCGATGGCCGTGGCGGTGCCGTAATTGACGCCGTAGGTCACCAGCGGCCAGCCGTAGTTGCGACCGCGCTCGACCACGTTGATCTCGTCGCCGCCTTGCGGGCCGTGCTCGGTCTCCCACAGTTCGCCCGTCACCGGGTGAAAGGCCAGGCCCTGGATGTTGCGGTGCCCCAGGCTCCACAGCTCGGGCGCGGCGCCGGGCGTGGCCAGGAACGGGTTGCCGGCGGGGGCCTTGCCGTCGGCGTCGATGCGGATGGTTTTGCCCAGATGGTTGCTCGGGTTCTGCGCGTCTTCTTTGCGGCTGAAGCGGTCGCCCAGGCCCACGTGCAGCAGGCCATCGCGGTCGAAGGCGATGCGCGAGCCGCAATGCGCTTGGCTGGCCACCTTCGGGCGCTGCACGAAGATGGTTTTCACGTCGACCAGCTTGTCGGACACCAGCCGGGCGCGGCCGACTGCCGTGGAATTGCCCTTCACGCCACCTTCCGCCGGCTCGGCGAAGGTGAAGAAGATGCGCTGGTTGCTGGCGAACTGCGGGTCGAGCACGACGTCGAGCAGGCCGCACTGGCCCACCGCGTCGACGGCCGGCAAGCCTTCCAGCGCTGCCGAGATGCGCCCGTCGGCCGTGACGATGCGCAAGGCGCCGGCCTTCTCCGTCACCAGCATGCGGCCGTCGGGCAGGAACGCCACGGCCCACGGCTGGGCCAGGCCCGCAGCCACCGTGACCGGCTTCAGCTCCTGCGCCGTGGCGCCGCCGCCCCACACCATCGCGGCCACGCCCAAGGCCCGTCCGGCATATTTCATCGCGTCACTCATTGCATTGACCATTACGCTCATCGCATCGCTCTCATCGTTGTTGAAATCAACCTTTGGCCTTGACGTTGCACCGGGCCTTAGTTTCGCCCAGGTTGTACGAGATTCAAGCGCTCCTTCTTGCGCACCGGGTAATAGCGCAAAAAATGATGCCGCCTACCTGCGATGGGCCGAACCCTTCGACAGGGCAGGCCGATTATGAGTTGGCGCCATTGAATTTGAAATACTGTCTCTTACTTTGTACAATTTGACAAAATTGAATCAAATGAGAGACGAATTGAATCAAGATACTGCGGCCAGCGCCGAATCTGCGAGCACGAAACTTCGCGCGGTTGGCCAGCAGATTCGGGCCCATCGCAAGCTCCTGCGGGTCAGTGCCACGAGTGCTGCGCAGGCCGCCGGCATGTCGCGCATGACGCTGCACAGAATCGAGGGCGGCGAGGCGTCGGTGACGATGGGGGCTTATATGAATGCTGCTGCAGCGCTGGGACTCGAACTCGGCATCTCACCCGTGGATACCGCCACCAAGGCCCTGGCGCCGGCTGTGCAAATGCAGCTCCCGGTCCGTATCCGGCTGGCCGACTATCCACAACTCAAACAGCTCGCCTGGCAGGTGCACGGAATCGACGAGCTGACTCCGGCCGAAACCCTCGGCATCTACGAGCGCAACTGGCGTCATCTTGACCAAAATGCAATCGAACCGCCCGAGCTGCGGTTGATCGACGCCTTGCGCGAGGCCGGTGACAAGGGCCGGATTGATGTTTGAACGGCCCCACCATTTGAAGCTTGCAAAGGTACTTGAGGCGCTCGACGGCCAGGTGCTGCGCGACAACAACTGCCTGTTTGGCGGCGGCACCGCGATCGCCTTGCGCTATGGCGAGTATCGGGAATCGGTGGACATCGACTTTCTGGTTTCCGATGTCGCCGCCTATGGCCGGCTGCGTCAGGCGCTCATGGGTGCGAAAGGTTTGTCCGCTGTGACCCGCGCCGGTCTGGTGCTCAAGCAGGTGCGAGAACTTCGAGCGGATCAATACGGCCTGCGCACGATGCTTGAGGTCGAGCAGCAGCAGATCAAGTTTGAAATCGTGCTGGAAGGCCGTATCGCGCTGGCGCCGCCCACCGCCGCCGACCTTGTTTGCGGAATCGCCACACTCACCGCAATGGACCTGGCCACGAGCAAGCTGCTTGCCAACTCAGACCGGTGGGCCGACGACGGAGTGTTCAGTCGCGATGTGATTGACCTTGCGATGATGGCACCGAAGCTTGATCTGCTCAGGCGGGCGATTGCGAAGGCCGAGTCTGCCTATGTTGATTCGGTGCTGCGGGATCTAGGCAAGGCTATCGAGCAGCTGAAGAACCGGCAAGGGCGGCTCGATCGCTGCATACAGGCAATGGGCATGCGCATGCCGCGGGCCGTACTGTGGCAAAAGCTTCGTGCTTTGGAACGGGTACTGCCCAAGGGCGTTCCGGGCTGACCGTTGGCCACGACAGGCCGCCTTTTACGGGAGTTGGCGATGGGCTCAGGCGCTGTGCTTGACGGCCGTGCGAGCCGCTGCGGTCGCATAGGTCATGCCGATGAGCCAGGCGTCCCGCATGGCCGCCAATGTTGCAACCGGGACCCTGACATCGTTGCGTGCATCGTCCAAAACCGAGGCCATGGCCTGCGCGATTTTCTCAAGGACGGCACCGGGGCGCTCGACGCCGCAGACCGTCCGGCCAAAGCGCAGCAATTCGGCGGTATCGGGATAACTTCGCGTCTGGCCCTTGCCCGAGAACAGCTTGAGCGCCATCGTCCGGTCTTCAAGTTCCGGACCACCGCCATATCGTTGGTAACGATAGATGGACGTTGTCACCACATCGAACATCGGGGCAAGCCAGATGTCCTTCGGTGTCCTGTACAAGACGCCATAGTTTTTGAGGTGGCCGTCGCCGTTTCGCACCATGATCGTGAACGCAACCTGCTCGAAAAATCGATGCAGGTTGACTTCCGGCAATTGCAGCAGTTTCAGTACGTCGGCGATACGTTGGTAGCTGCCGTGGTATTTGCGATCCGCAAGCGTGTCGCGCACCCGTAGCCCCATCAGCGACGCAATATCCTCGAACCCCAAGCGCTGTCCGTCGGGTTCGATGTCGAAGCGGTCCAGCAGCAGCAGTTGCCCGTCGTAGGACAAATCGAAATCAGGCGTCTGAATGCCCGCGCGCTGCGCGGCGCGCAGGCATAGAAATTCATTGGCTGCCAGGCCTGGGTAGGCCTGCGATCCCGCTTTGACGATCAAGGTCGGAATTGAAATGGTGGGTCGATCAGGCACCATGATCTTGGGCTGCATTCCAGCAATGCCGGCACCGGTGCTCAGATAGGCGCTGACCAGATCATCGAAAGCTTTGGCGGTGAAGGCCGTCTCGAGCAGCGTCTGACGCGACAGCACCGACGCGTTGGGCGCTGGCGCATGCCCGGGCAGCGCGTAACCAAGACGACCGATGCCGTTGGCTCCGACCAGTGCCAGCAAATGCATTGCCGTCAACGCCTGTTTGGGAAACAACTGGCGCAAGCGCATGAACAGATCACCTTCGGGCAAATGCTGATCCATGACGGGGAACAGGTCTCCATCCTCATACGTCAGTTGCTGGGCAGGCATCAACAAGCCGACCGGCGGTTGGGAGGCATCCGCGTCCAGATAGCGAAATTCGTAACGGGATTGACGCAGCAGTTGGCCCTTGAGCTGCCCTGCAATGCTTACTTCGAGCAATTTGATTTGTTCAGGAAGCATCACCGTCCTCATCGTCGAGGTTGCTGAATCGCGCGGTCATCTCGGCCAAGCTTGGCAGCCCCGCTCTTTCGAGGCGAAGCGTCAACCCCATCACACGAAGAATGTCCATCAGGGAGGCCACGGTCACATCCTCTCCACGTTCCAGTCGATTGAGCACATTCCTGCTGCGACCGGAATTCCTGGCTATATCGGTTGCCTTCAAGCCGGAGGTCTTGCGAATCTCCATGACGGCACGACCCAAATCTTGTGGAATACGAATTTTGTCCTTCATAAAGGACATTATTGTATATTTTAGCAAATACGTCCATTAATAAGGACATTTATGGGCTGAGGAGTACATCCTTGCCTGCGGCCGCTCTCAGTGGCCTGTCCGGGACGGCGCGATCAGCCCGGCTGTCGCAGGGCGAGCCGGCCATGAGCTGGAGTCCGCAGTTAGGGGAAGCACTCGCAAGCAAAAACGAGCGATTCGATACGATCGGGGCAGTTCTTTGCAACCTATGACCATGCTGACACTGCATCGCAAGCCCAAGCCGAATACCGAACAAGTTGCCGACCATGCCTGGATGGATTTGCGTGCACCGAATGCCTGGCTGATGCTGCTCGAGGCCCGCGCGCCCTGGGAGTTTGCCGCCTTGCTGGCGTCAGCGCCCTGGTTGCGTCGCCTGCCACGCGGCGATGGTCATCCAGTCATCGTCTTCCCGGGGCTTGGTGCCAACGACACCACGACCGAGCCGCTGCGGCGTTTTCTTGACCATCTTGGCTATGTCACCCACCCCTGGGGTCAGGGTTTCAATTTCGGCCCGCGCCAAGGGGTGCTGGAAAAATGCAATGCTGACCTGCAGGCCCTGTTTGAGCGCCATCAGCAGCCGGTCAGCCTGGTCGGCTGGAGTCTGGGCGGCATCTATGCGCGTGAGCTGGCCAAGGCCTTGCCTGAACAGACCCGCTGCGTCATCACCCTGGGCACGCCCTTCACCGGTCATCCGCGCGCAACCAATGCCTGGCGCTTCTTCGAATTGATGAATGGCCGGCACAGCCATGATCCCGAATTGCTGGCGCAGATCCGTCAGCCGCCTTCATTGCCGACGACCTCGATCTATTCGCGAAGCGACGGCATCGTGTCCTGGCGCTGCAGCGTGATGGAACCCGGCCCCTTGAGTGAAAACATCGAGGTCCATGGCAGTCATCTGGGCATGGGCTTGAACCCGATGGCGCTCTATGCGGTGGCCGACCGCTTGGCGCAGCAGCCGGCCTCGTGGAAGCCGTTCGAACCCCATGGTGCAAGACGCTGGTTTTACCGCAGCGGCAGCCACTGACAATGCAGATTTCGGCCAACGGTATCGCGATCGAGGTCGAGGACCTCGGCAAACCGACGGGTGAGCCGCTGCTGCTGATCATGGGCTTGGGCATGCAGCTGACAGCCTGGCATCGGGGGCTGGTGCAGCAGATGCTGGACCAGGGCTTTCGGGTCATCCGTTTCGACAACCGGGACGTCGGCCTGAGCCAGAATTTCGATGGGTTGGGGGCGCCCAATCTGGCCCTGGCCGCGCTGCAGCGGCTGGCCCGCTGGCCGGTGCGCAGCGCCTACAGCCTCAGCGACATGGCCGACGATGCGGCCGGCGTCCTCACCGCGCTGGGCTTGAAAAGCGCTCATGTCTGCGGCGCTTCGATGGGCGGCATGATTGCCCAGCAGCTGGCTTTGAACCACCCCGAGCGGGTTCGCAGCCTGACCCTGATGATGACGGACAGCGGTGCGCGCGGTTTGCCGCGTCCGACCCTGAAGGTCAGCGCTGCCTTGCTGGCCAGGCCCGCCGATCCTTATGACCTGGATAGCCTGGTCGATCATTACTACCGCTTGTTCCGCCTGATCGGCAGCCCGGCTTATCCGGGACCTGAAGCCTGGTTGCGGCAGGTCTGTGCGGATGCCGTCCGGCGCAGCAATCGCCCGCAAGGTTTCGCCCGGCAGTTGATGGCGATTGCCGCCGACACCGGGCGCGCCGCGCAGCTGGGTCGTATCAAGCTGCCGACCCTGGTGCTGCATGGTCTGGCCGACCCCTTGATCCCGGTGGCTGCGGCCCACGACTTGGCGGCCCGCATCCCCGGCGCGCAGCTCGAGCTGATCGAAGGCATGGGCCATGACCTGCCCGAGCCTCTCTGGCCGCGCTTTGTGGCCGCCATTCAAGCGGTGGCTGCAAGGGCGGCTTGAGCGGCGGCTATTGCCTGCCATGCGACGCCGGCTCCAGGGCGCAGCCGATGGACATCAGGCACCCCTTTTAATTTGTGTATAAATGTGTAAAATATAGACAATGAACAGCGCGGCCATCATCAAGCAGATAAAGGCTGATGGTTGGGTCTTGGTTCACACCGTGGGCTCGCACCACCAGTTCAAGCACCCCATCAAGCCTGGCAAAGTGACGGTGCCGCACCCCAGGAAAGACCTGCCGCTGCCCACTGCGCGCAGCATCCTCAAGCAAGCCGGCCTGTGAAGCCGCCAAACAAGGAGTGACGACGATGCTCTACCCTGTCTATGTGCATGGCGGTGATGCCAAGCACGCGCATGGTGTGACTTTTCCCGACTTCCCCGGTTGTTTCGCCGCGGCTGATGAATGGGCCGGTCTGCCTGTAGCGATTCAAGAAGCGGTGCAGGCGCACTTTCATGGCGAGGGTGCGCAAGCCGTGCCTGAGCCTACGGCCTTGGAACTGCTGACTGCCGATGCTCAGTACCAGGGCGGCGCTTGGATGCTGGCCGATGTTGACCTGAGCCGCATCGACACGAGCCCGGTGCGGCTGAACATCAGTTTGCCGGCCAATCTGGTCGATGAGATCGACGCTTTCGCGCGCAGCCAAGGATCCACACGCAGCGGCTTCCTGGCCCAGGCGGCCCGCCAGGCAATGGCACTCAAGGGGGCTTGACCGATGGGTTAACGCGGGTTGATCCCGGCTCCGGCAGACATCGCCCGGCTGTGATGAACGATCAGCATCTGGGCGGCAAAATAGCTGCTGAGAATCCATAGCGAGGCCATGGGCAGCGGCGTGAGGAAGCGATCGATCGCGATCAATGAGTCGCTGAGCATGAACAGGCAGGCGCCGATCGCGACCCAGCTCGACGCCGCATCGCCAATCACCCTGGCGCGGCCGATCGCCTGCGCGGCCATCAGCGAAATCACGCCGATATAGCCGCCGACGGCCAGCTTCAGTACCGGATCGGCGAGGCTGCTCCAGAGCGCGGCATACATCAGCGCACCGAAGCCCATGCTTGCAGCCAGGGCGCGGCGGTCGGGAAACCAGGGCGCTTGCTGGCGGAACAGGGCGATGTAGAACAGATGGGCGACCAGGAACGCTGCCAGGCCGGCGATGAAATGATCGCCCGGCAACATCAGCAGCACATCGCCGGCGAGTGAAGCCAGCAAGGCGGCGCCGAGCAGCCGGTCGAATTTGCCCAGGCCATGCGATGAAATCGCCCGCTGCAGCACGAAGACGCAAGCGATCGACATCGGCATTGGTTTCAGCGCCATCGGGAAAGCGACCCAGCCCAGCGCAGCCAGCGTTGCCAGCAGGGCAGTTTCCAGCAGCAGCAGCTCGAGCAGCGCCAGGCGGCCTTGCATGAACAGACCGATGGCCCAGAGGGCGCTGCTGATCGCCACGACCCAGATCGCAGACTGACCGGCCGGCATGCTGTCCGCCGCCCAGAGGAATTGCGACACCGCCGCCAGGATCAAGGCGAACTGCGCGCCGATGAACCAGCAGCTCGCGCGGCTCAGCGCTGGGTCATAGCGCCTGACCGAAGCCAGGATGAAAGCCGGTTTGGGATCGCTCAAGACCAGATCGGCGGGTTGCCAGCCGGGCGCTTTGAACCAGACCCTGAGCTTGTCGGCCCAATTGCTGGTGCGCCAGCTATTCTTGGCCAGAGCGCAGTAAACCTCGGCATTGGCCCACAGCGGGTCCCAGCTTTCGAGCGGGCTGCGGGTGCCGTAGACGCATCGATCCGACTCGATTTCGGGCTGGAAGCTGCCGAACATGCGGTCCCAGATGACCAACATGCCGCCGTAGTTGCGGTCGAGATAGCGGTCGTTGACGGCATGGTGGACCCGGTGGTTACTGGGTGAGCAAAACACCCGGTCAAACCAGCCGAGCCGGTCGATCAGCTCGGTGTGGACCCAGAACTGGTAGAGCAAATCGATCATCGCGACGATGCCGAAGAGCAGCGGCGGCACGCCGGCAATCGCCATCGGCAGATAGAAAATCCAGCCGAACAATGCGCCGCTCGAGGATTGGCGCAGCGCGGTTGACAGGTTGTATTCCTGGCTCTGATGGTGCACGACATGGGCGGCCCAGAAGAGCGCGACTTCGTGGCCGGCGCGGTGCAACCAGTAGTAGCAAAAATCGTAAAAGAGCAGGGCGAAGACCCAGCCATACCAGTTGTTCCAGAAATCCAGCTTCGGAAAGATCGCGATGGCGCCGAAGACTGCGCTGTAGATGCCGATCGTCAGCAACCTTGTCAGCACGCCGGCGAGCTGACTGATGACCCCGAGACTGAGGCTGTTGATGGCATCGTTGAAGCGGTAGACATCGCGACCTGCGCGAACCCGGCCCCAGACCCATTCGATGGCGATCAACAGCAGAAAAACCGGCATCGCGAAAACTATGACTTTGCTCATGCGCCGATTTTCGCCAACCTGGCCGGCGGCGAAATGGGGTTAAACCTGGGGATGCTTTGCAAGCAGAACATCCCTGGGGCCCTGTTCAGCGGCGCCAGATCGACAAGGTCATGAACATCGCCACGGCGCCAGCGTAGACCAGGATGCCCAGGCCGATGCTGAAGGGCAAGAGCTGCCAGCGCGAGACCCACATCAGCGCGACGCCGATGCTGGCGAACATCGCGGCCTCGCCCAGAAAGCAGGCCCAGGCCAGCAGCCGCGAGCCGGCGGCGAGCCGCTCCGACATCCAGCGGCGGTAGGCGGCCTGACCATGCGAGCGGATCAACCAGGCCGATTGCAGGTTGCGGGCGCTGACGAGCAAGCTGGTGGTGGTCAGCGAGATCGTCAGCATCGGCCAGCAGGCGGCGATCAGCACGAAGGCGAGATTCAGCGGCAGGCCGATGCGCCAGCCCAGCCGCCGCATCAAGGGGTTGCCTTCAAAGGCCAGGTTCGGCGTGGCGATCCAGGTGGACAGCAGATCGAAAGCGCGGGCCAGCAGCAGCATCGACAAGAACCAGCCCCACAGGCTGCTGCCGAACGGTATCCAGGCGTCGCTCTGCAGCGCTGCTGAAAAAGCTTCAGACAAGCCTGGGTATGAATGGTTGGCGCTGCTGAGGGGCAAGGTCGACTTCGTTCGCTGGCGCCGAAAGCTGGCGCAGCAGCGACTGTTTCACCGCCGTCGTCTCAGTACAAGTGAAATGCCCGGGTTCACCCCTCAGACAAAGGGGAGGCGCAGCCTCAATGCGCCAAGGCCAGCAGCATGGCGCTGCTGCCATCGGCCGTTGTCAGCGCCAGGATGACGCGGGTGCCATCGGCGTTGAAGGTGGCGATGCCGGCCAGCGCAATGGCCTTGCCGGCGCAGGTTTCGGTCAGGCTGAAGTCGACCAGGGCCTTGGCTTCGGGCCGCAGCGCCGCTTGGCCGATGTAGCTGCAGCCGGTGCTGCTGGTGCCGGTGAGGCCGCCGGCAGCAATCGTCCAGCTGACATTGGCCGGGCCGAGCGTGGCCGTCCAATGGCCGGCAAAGTCGCTCAAGGTCGCGGCCTTGTCGTACCGGCTCTGGTAGTTCAGCGACCAGGCCTCGCTCAAGCTGCCAGTGATCAAGTTGCCGCTGAGGTTTGATTTGGCCGTGACGTTGGCGTTGAGGCTGACCGGATTGACAGTCGACAGGCCCAGCAGGTAGCTCTTGCCGCTGCCGCTGAAGTTGCTGGCGTTGACCAGCAAAGCGCCTTTGACCATGCGGGTGCTGCCATTGGTTTCGGTGACCAGCAGCCAGAGCTGGCCATCGGCAAGCACGACCGCTGAAGCCGCCAGGCTGCTGCTGCCGGAAGTCAGCTGACCTTCCCAGATGCCTTGCAGTGAAGTGATCGACGGACCGGTCGGGACCGGGGGCGAGGCCGGGGTGCTGCTGCCACCGCCGCCACCGCCACAGTCGGCCAGCGTGATGGCCAGGAGGATAAAGAGTAATTTTCGGAAATGCATGAAGGGTCTCGTCCTGGCCTTAGAACCAATAATTACTGTCAAGCGGTGGCGGGGCATAGCCGATCAGGCTCAGGGTCATGAAGGCCGCTGCGCCGATGTCATGGATGACGCCATTGGCCTGTCCATCGCTGTCGAACTGGCCGCCATCGGTGATCTGGAAATCGAGCCGAGTCTTGCCGCCTTCGGTACTGAGTTGCCCGCCATAGGCCTCGCTCGCCAGATTGACCCAGGTGCCGGTACCGTCTTTTTGCCAGTAGCCATTGACGCCCAGGTCGGCGTCGACGTAGAGGCTGAATGATTCGACTTTGCCAACGGCGCCAATAGCAGCGGAGAAATCGATCAAGCCGACCGGCATCAACATCGATTCCGGCAAATGGCTGGGTGCAGCTTGCTGGCTGAATGAGCTGATCGCCGTGTTCGCTGTGGGCAACAATTTGCCCAGCAAGGAGTCCGCGACCAGCGTTGCATAGACCGGGTTGCTGCTTGAGGCAGCCAGCAGCATCAGCGGTGTCGAGCAGACGTTGGCTTGGTGCGAGTCGGCAATGCCATCGCCATTGCCGTCGCCTGCCTTCAGGCCACTGCTGACCGTCAGCGCTGGTGCTGCGGCCTCGACGCCATCTGCGATGCCATCTCTGTCGGCGTCTCCAAGCACCAGGGCGGTGGCTGGACTGGCGACGAATTCCGCCTGACCATGCCCGTCGATGTAGCTGGCGCCGACGCTGATGGCTTTGCCGACCTGGGCTGCGGTCAGCAGGAAACTGGCCGTACCTGCCCCGGAGATGCTCACCCCATCGGCCTGCCATTGGTAGCTGATCGACCCCAGGCCATCAGCATCGGCCAGGTTGTTGCCGGCGCTCAGCATCCGGCCTTCGGTGGCGTTGCCGGAGATGCTGACCTGGCCGGTCGGCGCTGCGTTGTCAAGCGGCAGCGACTTGTCGTCAAACCTGGCGATCTCGACCGATGCCAGGCTGTCGACGCCGTCTGGCCCGGAAACGGTCCAACCGCTGCTGGTGCGTTGTACCTGGTACTGCGCCGCCAGCCCGGCGAACACGGCGGTATCGATGCCGGCGCCGCCGATCAACTGGTCATTGCCCGCGCCACCGATCAAGCGGTCGTTGCCGGCCCCGCCATCGATGCTGTCGTTGCCGCGCATGCCATAGAGAATATTCGCGGCCTCGTTGCCGGTCAGCAGGTCGTTGCCGTCGCCGCCATAGGCGTTTTCGATCACTGTGCCTGACGCCAGGGCGAGGCTTTGCCCATCGATCTGGCTGACGCCGTTGGCGGCGAGGTTGAGCGAGACCGTTGCGCTGCAGGCTGCGGCATTGAGCGTGTCGATGCCTCCGCTATCGGCCAAAGTGGCGCGCAAGGGATTGATGGCGCAGGTTTCTAGAAATTCGTCGGTGTAGATATAAGAATCATCTGGACTGGCCGGCTTGCCAATCAGATCGAGCGACCAGGAATCGAATTTCCCGGTGGTCAGAAGCGATAAATCCGAGATCTTCAATGACCAGATGCCGACCGATGATTCGCCCCAATTCAGCACGGTATCAAAGGTGAAGTTGATATTCTCCAGATCCGAGCCATCGGGATTCGCCGCGGTTTCTTGCGGGCGGGACAAGAGATAGCTTTTTGTGCCCGAAGGGGAAGTCAACAAAATCGTCAGGTCGCCGATGAAGCCATGGGTCACCTTCAAGGTAACTTCGACCCGTTCGACCTCCATATCCTGGGTGACCTTGATGCTGTCGACAGCGCCGACCGAGCTGTTATCAGGAATAATCTTGGCCGGGCTGCTGCTGCTTATGATTTCGAGGCGATTCGAAACCGTATGGGATGTATTTCCCCAGGTTTCTGCCAAACGCACGGCGACCCGGGCATCGACCAAGCCATAACCCAGATGTTGATCGATTGAATCGAAATGCAGGCCACCACCGTTCCAGTTGGTGGCACCGTTATAGGCCCAGTCATTATTGTTCGAGGCACCCTTGCTGGCGCAATAAGCAAGAATCTCCTGAACATCCCGGTAGCCGAGCAAGGGGTTGGCATCGAGCATCAGCGCGACGATGCCGGAGACAATCGGCGCCGAAAATGAGGTTCCGGACATGTCGACATAGTCGGTCGAGTTATAACCGGCAACGCTGCTGCGATCGGTGGTCAGGATATTGCTCAAAGGATCGGCCGTGCCGCCGCCGCCGCCCGGCGCCGATACCAGCACCGAAGCCCCGGGTGTACTGTATTCGGCGATATTTCCGGAATAATCCGTTGCCGCTACGGTGATGATGTACTGGCTGTTCTGGAAGTTGTGCAGATTGGTGTCGTCGCCATCGAGATGCCCGTTGGCCGCTGATTGAACGACGATGGTGCCCAAGCCTGCCCGGCCTTTGGCAGCGAGGTTGGCCAAGGCTACGCCGGCTGCGGTAAACGGGGCTGCGCGGAAATCATCATAGAAGGCCCAAGTGGCGCCGCTTGGAAAACCATTGGAAAATCCCCAGCTGTCATTCAATATATCGGCACAGGTCACCGCATAGTTATAGGCATTGAGAATCTGGGCTGCCAAACCGCTGAAATTCATCGGCGAGTAGATACTTATCAACTCGGCGTCATAAGCGACGCCGACGGTACCGATACCATTCAAGGCTGCAGCAATAGTACCTGCGACCGCAGTGCCGTGATTATCTGTGGAAAGGACCGGCGTGCCCCCCGTTGATAAATCAATTGAACTCCGCCCCAGAGCGGTGAGTAAATTGTTTTTCAGATCTGGATGCAGCGGGTCGATACCCTGATCGAAGACGGCAACGCGCACGCCCGCTCCAGTATAATCAGCCCATACCGGCAGGGCATTGATACCGGTGCCTGGATACAGATACCATTCAAGTCCAAGTGAGGGCTCTGCGGGTAATTTATAGGGGTTGTCGTCATCCTGAATGAAGCCGTAGACCGTGGCTTCCTGGAGTACGGCATTGACCGGCTTGGTCAGATAGACAAGCACCGCTTCGGAAGGCTCGAATATCTTGTCGCCGATGACCTGAACGGAGAAGGTTGCACTGGTTTTTCCGGCCGGAACCGTGACCGTTGCAGATAATGCGATGAAATCAATCCCGGCAGTTGCGGTTGTATTGGTTGCCGTGCTGACATGAAAGGTCACCTGGCTTGCGCTGGCCGTCGACAGGTAAACCGTGAAGATCAGGCTGACGCTGCCACTGTTACCTTCGAGTACCGTGGCCTCGTTGGCAGTTATGTACGGAGCAACCGCTGCGGTGACTTGCAAGTCGATGCCTGAAACCTCCGACTCGTCACTTGAGGTAAAGCTGAGCTGATTCGTCATGGGGCTTGTCGTCGCTGACATCTTGGCCTTGCCGGGAAATAATGCGGCGCTTGCGCCGGAGGCCGGATTTCCAGGGCAAGCAGGGTGCCTGGGTGCCCGGCTTTGCTCGAGCTGGGGCGAAGCAACTGACTGGTAGGTCCGGCTGGGTCCATGCTTGAACCACCTTGTTCATGGCAATGGCCTGTAGGGCCGTCCAAAGAACGCAGTGCATCTGCCCTTCTTCTCGTTGTAGCCTGAGTCACTTGGGTGTTGAGTTAGACAAAAAACTAGCATTCCTTATTGCTATTTAATTTAAGCTAATATTACGTGTTTTGAGATATTTAAGCATAAAAATTTGTCGTTTGAAGGAAAATTTCCGCAATTGGAATCGTGATTTAGGGCCTTCGGACCGCCAAGCCTGGCCAAGTACATGACTGGGCTTGGCGCGACAACTGCTGTTGTCTGGGATGCTGCCCCGGCAATCCGGTCGGATTGAGCCGCCTTGGCTACAGGTGAAGTGACTGCCTCGGCGCGATGTATTGCCCGTCGATTGATGCTGAATTGCGCCCGCCCGGTCGACCTTGCGCCAGGTCAAGGCTTGCTATCCAGCCAAGCTGGCTGGATCAAGCTTCAGTGGGTTCCGGTTGTTCTGATCGTGTTAACTGGGACGCGAACGGCCAGTTGTCGGCCTCGGCACGGGCCCGCATAGCGCAGTCAGCCCAGCGGCCCGTTGTTGCTTCAAGCCAAACGGGGCCGCGGCCGAGGCGTTGACTTGGTCAAGGCCGGCTCGGTGATCCAGCGCCATATCGTCAAGATCGCCTGACCCATCTGCGGCAAACCTCGCCCTTCGGGGCGGGGTCAGCGGTTGTTGAGGTGCCGATCGGGCCGGGCGTCTGAACTTCAGACTGGCGTTAAACAAACCCGCCTAGAATTGCCTCCCATGCACCCAGCCATCGCCCTGCACCGCACCGGCATATCCGCTATTTGCCAGCGTTACTGCATCAGTCGGTTGGATGTGTTTGGCTCTGCGGCACGCGCGGATGACTTCAATCCTGCCAGCAGCGATGTCGATTTTCTGGTCGAGTTTGCACCTGGCACGCACCCTGGGCTGGAGACATTCTTTGGTGCGAAAGACGACCTTGAGAAGCTTCTTGGTCGAAGCGTTGACTTGGTCGAGGCCGGCGCGGTGCGAAACCCCTATGTGCTCGCCAGCATCAATCGCAATCGTGAAGCGGTGTATGCAGCGTGACCTGCCTGCTTATTTGTGGGACGTTCGGCAGTAAGCCCTTGCGATTCAGGCTTTCACTGCGGGTATGGACGCCGAATCTTATGCAGCCAGCGAGATAGTTCAGGCTGCGGTAGAACGAAAGTTTGAAATCATCGGGGAAGCGCTTAACCAGTTCGCCAAGCAGGACGCAGTGCGGGCTGTTCGAATTCCAGAACTCCCACAGGTTGTGGCGTTTCGAAACCAATTGATTCATGGCTATGCCGCGGTGGACGTTGGCACTGTGTGGAATGTGGTGAAGCAATCCTTGCCGCCACTTCTCGCTCACGTTCAGACCGTATTGGACGAGTTGGGCGAGATCTAGATTTTCTGCAGTTCGCTCTTTGGCGGGCTCGGTGATTCAGCGCCCTATCTTCAGGAAGCTTGGGCGGTTTGCAGCCCAGTGATGATCGTTTTGGCGTTGTGGGCGAACAGCTTCAGATAGCTGTCGGCTTCGGTACCGGGCGCCGACAGTGCGTCTGAATAGAGCCGTCCGCCCAGCTTGGCGCCGCTTTCTTTGGCGATGCGGGCCATCAGGCGCGGGTCGGAGATGTTTTCGACAAAGACTGCCGCAGCCTTCTGACTGCGGATCTGGTCAATCAGGCGCGCAACTGAGGCTGCTGAGGCCTCGCTCTCGGTGCTGCGGCCTTGGGCGGCGATGAATTCGATGCCATAAGCTGCAGCGAAATAGCCGAAGGCATTGTGGCTGGTGATGACACGGCGGCGCGCCTTCGGCACAGGCTCCAGCGCCTTGCGAATGGACAGGTCAAGTGTCTGTAAACGGGCCAGATATTGCGTCGTGCGCGATTGCAAGCCGGCGGCATCGGCCGGCGCCAAGCGCAGCAGTGCATCGCGTAAATTGCGCACATAGTCTTGGCCACAAGTCAGGCTCTGCCAGGCATGGGGGTCGGGTGCGCCGTTCACCATGCGTGGCTGCAGGCCGGCGCTGGCAACGATCAGCGGGCCGCGGTAGCCTGACACGCGCACCAAGCGGTCGATCCAGCCCTCGAAGCCCAGACCATTGACCACCACCAGATCGGCATCGGCGAGCCGTTTCGCATCGGCAGGGCGCGGCTCGAACATATGGGCATCTGCATCCGGGCCGACCAGGGCCGTGACTTCGATGCTGGTGCCGCCGATATTGCGCAGCAAATCAGCCAGGATCGAAAAGCTCGCCACCACCTGCAACGGCCGGCGCTGGGCCCGTCCGAAGCCGGTGTGAGCGGCCAGCATCGACGCGATGGCGGCACGCCGCGAGCAGTTCATGCGGCCTTGTGCGAGTGGCGATGCAGGACGCGCCAGACCAGACCCTCGCGCGGCCCGAAAGCCAGCGACAGCAGGTAGATCGCACCGGCCACCAGCACGATCGCCGGCCCCGAGGGCCATTGCAGGTGATACGAGAGCAGCAAGCCGACCAGACCCGATAGCATCGCGATCAGCATGGCGGCGAGGGCCAGACTCCAGACCTGGGCGGCCCAGAAGCGCGCGGCGGTGGCCGGCAGCATCATCAGTCCGACCGCCATCAGCGTGCCCAGCGCCTGGAAACCGGCGACCAGATTGGCCACGGTCAGGACCAGAAACAGGCCGTGGATCAGCGCCCCATGGCCGCCCATATTGCGCAAAAAGCCTGGGTCGACGCATTCGACCACCAGCGGGCGGTAGAGCAGCGCCAGCAGGATCAGCGTGATGCTCGTGACCGAAGCCATCAGCAGCAAGGCCGGATCATCGACCGCCAGGATGGTGCCGAACAGCAGGTGGATCAGGTCGACGCTGCTGCCATGGGTCGAGATCAACAGCACGCCCAGCGCCAGCGCGATCAGGTAGAAGGCGGCAAAACTCGCGTCTTCGCGCTGCTTGGTAGCGCGGGTGACAAAGCCAGCGGCGAGCGCCACGGCGACTGCGGCCGCGAAACCGCCCAAGCTCATCGCCGCGAGCGAAAAACCGCCGAACAGGAATCCCAGCGCCACCCCGGGCAGCAGCGCATGGGCCATCGCGTCGCCCATCAAGCTCATCCGGCGCAGCACCAGCAGGGTGCCGATCGGCGCGCTGCCCAGACTCAAGGCCAAGCTGGCAACGAGGGCGCGGCGCATGAAGCCGTAATCGGCGAAGGGCTGGATCAGCAATTCATAGAGCGTCATGCCGCCTCCCGGCATGGCGGCGCATGGTCGTCCCAGGCTTCGGCCATCTGGCGTGCCTTGGCCAGATTTTCCGGCTGCAGCGCTTGGGTGGTCGGTCCCCAGGCCACGCAGCGTCTGGCGAGCAAGAGCGTGCGGTCGAAATGTGCGCGCACCTGCTCCAGGTCATGCAGGACCGCGACGATCGTGCGCGATTCTTCATGCCAGCGATGTACCAGTGCCAGCAGGTCGGCGGTGGTGCGGGCATCGATTGCGTTGAACGGTTCGTCGAGCAGGATCACCGGCGCGTCCTGCAGCAGCAAGCGGGCGAACAAGACCCGTTGGAACTGGCCGGCAGACAACTCGCCGATGCTGCGGCGCTCGAAGCCGCTCAAGCCAACGCTGTCGAGCGCTTCCATCACTGCCTTGCGCTGGGCCTGGTCGAGGCCGCGAAAAGCGCCGCTGCGGCCCCAATGCCCCAGGGCGATCAGGTCGAAGACAGAAATGGGGAAGCTGCGCTCGATCTCGGCCTGCTGCGGCAGCCAGGCGATGCGTCCGCGCAAATCTTCGGCGATCCGCACCTGGCCTGCCGCCGGGCGCAAGCGCCCCATGACCGCCGCCAGCAAGCTCGATTTGCCAGCGCCGTTTGGTCCGACGATGGCGGTCAGGCTGCCGCGCTCGAAGGCGCCCGAAAAATGATGGACGGCCGGGTGACCGTCATAGGCCACCGTCAAGTCGCTGATGGCGATCGCGACAGTCATTGCAGGGCCCAGAAGACAGCCAGCCAGAGGCCGGCGACGACAGCCAATGCGCCGGCGACGCGTTGCGTGGCGCTGTTCATCAGCAGGCTGACAGGAGATATTCGGCGGGACATGCTCTGGTGCTAATGCGAACTCATTTGCAATAGAATAACATGCCGAGCCTGGCACAGACATGAAGGTCACCACTTGCAGCCCGCCATCCTTACCGCCGTCCCGATCGAGCGTTCGACCCGCCAGCGCGCAGCGATCCGCGATGCGATCGACGCGGCCGGCCGACCCTTGTCGCCTCAGGAGGTGCTGGCCAGCGCCCAGTCTGCGGTGCCCGGTCTGAGCCTGGCGACGGTTTATCGCAACCTCAAACTGCTGCAGTCGTCGGAAGAAATCAGCGTTGTCACGCTGCCCGGCGACAGCCCGCGCTATGAATCAGTCCGCCACGGCCATCATCACCATTTCCAATGCCTGCACTGCAGCCGCGTTTTCGACGTGCATGCCTGCCCCGGCAATCTGGCCAAGCTGGCGCCCGAAGGCTTCACCGTTGATCACCATGAGTTGACGCTGTATGGCCGCTGCGCGGCCTGCGCGGGCTTGTGAAGTTGCGGCTCGGGTCGCATTGATTTGAGCGCCGCGCCATCACGCAGGCAAACTGCGGCGGCTTAAGGATGCTCTGCATAACTCTACGCGAGTGTGTGTAGTGCGGATCGGGATGGGATGCAAGGCGCATTTTGCGGCCAATAGCGCGTGCTATTGGCAATAAATGCAACGCCGCAGACCGCCTGAGGCCGCGCTATCACAAACCGTGAGGGGTTATGCAGAGCATCCTTAAATTGCTGGCACTTTCGGCAAGGCTCAGAAAATCAAGAAGGCCGTGCCGTTCGGTTGTCCCGCCGGGTCGGGGGCGGATGAAAACTAAACCTGCGCGGCTTCCTGCAAAACTTTGGCCGCCCATTGGTTCAGGCTCTGGCCATGGGCCTGGGCTGCTATCAGTGCAGCGCTGTGGACTTCGGGCGCTACCCGCAGCATCAACTTGCCGCTGGCTGGTTTGAGTGCCTTTTTGCCAGACTTTGCGCAGTCTGCAACGTAGAAGTCCACTGCATTGTGGAAGTCCTGCGTCAACTGCGCGACGGTTTCACCCTCAAAGCTGATGCTGGTCGTGGCCGGCAAGCCCAGCACCTTGCCCCAGAAAATGCCGTCACCTTCATCGAACTGAATGCGGGCGGTGTAGCCCTTGTAATGCATGCTGCTCATACCTTCACTCCTATGGCGATCAGCCATTCCTTGATTTCTTTGACCTGGTACTGTTTTGCCTCTTTGCCCGGATGGGGGCGGTGTGCGTGCTTTATGCCAGCACCCAACAGCAAGGCCACCCGTGAGCCATCGCCTTCGCGCACTTCGCCACCCAAAGCGATCACAAGCGCCTCGATGTCTGAAAACTTGATATTGCTTGCAACCGGCTTTGCAAATATCGCCTTCAGCGTCTTGGAGTGCTTGCTGTTCATGCTTGCAATTATCCTTGGCTAACAGGTTTTTGCAAGCGCCCGGCTTATGGAGAGTCCATGCAAGCCCTTTCATAAGCCGGACCCGCTACATGCAGCAGGCCCGTCAAGAAGCTTATGACGGCTGGAGCGAGGCTGGCCTTACCTCACGACAGCCGGTAGGTTTCAAGATGAATGCTCGTCTCGGTGCTGCTGATTCCGCGTATCAGGCGGATGCGCTCCAGCACTTTCGACAACTCCGCCAGATTCGGCGCGCGCAGTTCGGCCAGCAGGTCCCAGCGGCCATTGGTGTCGTGCAGCGTGGCCACCCCGGGTTCGCCCAGCAGGCTGGCGATGACCGAACGGGTTTCGTTGCCCTCCACGGCAATGCTCATCCAGGCACTGATCTCGCCGGGCTGCGCATCGGGCCGCAGCATCACCGTATAGCCCACGATGATGCCTGCGTCCTCCAGCTTGGTGACACGGTTTGTCACCGTGCCGCGCGACACCCCGAGCTTTTGCGCCAAGGTCGCCACGGAGGTGCGAGCGTCCTTGCGCAGCAAAGACAAAAGTTGCTGATCTGTGTTGTCCATACTGTCATTTTGTCATTTTTATATAGCTAAATGATAAATTTTTAGGCAAAACGTTACATAGTTGTGGATTTACATTGCCATGGGCGCCGGAGAAACTTCTCGTCACTTCAACGAGAACCGCCCCATGAACAGCCCAAAGCTTGCCCAGACGCTATTTCTCACCGCCCAGGATATGGCCAGCATGGTGCACGAGCTGGGCCTAGCCAGCACCTTGGCCGACCTGGCTGACGCCATCGAGCAAGACTATGGGCGCTGGCAGGATTTTGACAAATGCGCGCGCGTGGCCAGCCATTCAGCCGAGGGCGTGATCGAACTGATGCCGATCGCCGATGCCAAGACTTACGCCTTCAAGTACGTCAACGGCCACCCCAGAAATACCCGGATCGGCCTGCCGACCGTGATGGCTTTCGGCGTGCTGGCCGATGTCGCCACCGGGGTTCCCGAACTGCTCAGCGAGCTGACCTTGACCACGGCGCTACGCACGGCAGCGATGTCGGCCGTGGCGGCGCGCGCGCTGGCCCGCCCCAACAGCAGCAGCATGGCCTTGATCGGCAACGGCGCGCAAAGCGAGTTCCAGGCGCTGGCCTTTCAGCAATTGCTGGGCATCCGCGAAATCCGCCTGTTTGACACCGACAGGGCCGCCACCGCCAAGCTGATGCACAACCTGCAACCTACCGGCCTGCGCCTGTTGCCTTGCGCAAGCATCGCCGAGGCCGTATGCGGCGTGGATATTGTGACCACGGTGACAGCCGATAAAACCAACGCGACGATTCTCACGCCCGAGCTGATCGAGCCCGGCATGCACATCAATGGCGTCGGCGGCGACTGTCCCGGCAAGACGGAGTTGCACCCCGACGTGCTGCGCGGCGCCGCCGTGTTCGTCCAGTATGAACCGCAGACTCGCATCGAAGGCGATCTGCAGCATCTGCCGGCAGACTTTGCTGTGACTGAACTCTGGCGGGTCTTGCGTCATGAAGCGCCGGGGCGCAGCCACGATGCCCAAGTGACGTTGTTTGACTCGGTCGGTTTTGCGCTGGAGGACTATTCGGCCCTTCGCTTCATGCGTGATGCGGCGCGGCGATTGGGTTACGGCCAATGGGTGTCGCTGGTCCCCGAACTGTCAAACCCGAAGGACCTGTTCAGCCTGATCCAGCCGGCTGCAAAGCCAGCGCGCCCCAGGCGCGCCGCCGCACAGCCCCAAGAGCTTGCTTCAGCATGAGGAATCTGCCCGAGGCCAGACCGGCGGCTGGTGGCGTCAGCCTGATCGGCGTTCCTTCCGACATCGGCGCCGGCACGCTGGGTGCGCGCATGGGGCCGGAGGCGCTGCGTGTGGCCGGTATCGCCCAGGCGATTGCCCAATTCGGGCTGGACGTGCGGGACTGCGGCAATCTGGCAGGGCCAGCCAACCCATGGCAGGAGGCCGTCAACGGCTTTCGGCACCTGGCCGAAGTGGTGCAATGGAACCGTTTGGTGCACGACGCGGTGCACGCCGAGCTCAAGGCGGCCCGCCTGCCCATCATGCTCGGTGGTGATCACTGCCTGGCGATAGGCTCCATCAGCGCGGTGGCAAGGCATTGCCGGGAGCAGGGCAAAAAGCTGCGTGTGCTCTGGTTTGACGCCCATGCCGACTTCAACACCGGCACGCTCACGCCGAGCGGCAACATCCACGGCATGCCAGTGGCCTGTCTATGCGGTCATGGGCCCCAGGCATTGATTGAAATCGGCGGGCATGTGCCGGCTTTGCGGCCCAAGGAGATTCGCCAAATCGGCATCCGCAGCGTGGACGAGGGTGAAAAACGACTGGTCCACGACGTCGGTATCGAGGTCTTTGACATGCGCTACATCGACGAGATGGGGATGCGCCACAGCATGGACCTTGCACTCGCCTTGGTGGACGCAAACACCCACCTGCATGTCAGCCTGGACGTCGACTTCCTCGATCCTTCCATTGCACCTGGCGTGGGCACGACCGTGCGCGGAGGCCCGACCTACCGCGAAGCCCAGCTCTGTATGGAAATGATTGCCGACACCGGTCGCCTGGCATCGCTTGATCTGGTGGAACTGAATCCGGCGCTCGACCTGCGAAACCAGACCGCCGAACTGGCAGTGGACTTGATTGAAAGCCTGTTCGGCAAGAGCACCTTGATGCGCCAATCGGCGGGTCGCGCCTGACCGTCAGCCTGTTGCTGCAGCCCGGATTCAGTCGACCTTGGGATCGACGCGCAGCGAGTAATCGACTGCGCTGACATCCTTGGTCAGCCGGCCGATCGAGATTCGGTCGACGCCGGTGGCTGCGATCCAGCGCAGCTGGTCCAGGGCCACGCCGCCCGAGACTTCCAGCAAGGCGCGCCCGGCAGTCAGCGCCACTGCTTCGACCATCATCGCTTCGCTGAAGTTGTCGAGCAGCACGCTGACCGCTCCCGCTGCCAGCGCTTGCTGCAGTTCGGGCAATGACTCGACCTCGATCTGTATGCTCACGCCGGCCTTCAAGGCCTGGGCAGCCTGCAGCGCCGCAGCGATGCCACCGGCGGCGGCGATATGGTTTTCCTTGATCAGGATGCCGTCATAGAGCGCCAGGCGCTGGTTCGAGCCACCACCGACCCGCACCGCATATTTCTGCGCCAGGCGCAGCCCGGGCAGGGTCTTGCGGGTATCGAGGATCTGGCAACCGCGCGGGTTGCTGCTGGCGCCGGCGATCGCCTGCACATGGGCATGGGTCGAGGTCGCGGTACCCGACAGGAGCTGCAGAAAGTTCAATGCCGGGCGTTCGGCCGACAGCAGCGCGCGGCCATCGGCTTCGATCACGCAGACCTTGCTGTCAGCGGCCATCAACGCGCCTTCGGCGTAATGCCAGTCGATGCTTGCCGACTGATCAAGTGCCAGCAGCACCGCCTCGAACCAATCGCGCCCGCACAGAACTGCCACTTCGCGCACCGTCAGGCTCGCCTTGACGCGCCTGCCGGCGGGTACCAGTTGCGCGGTCCAGTCGCAGACGCCGATGTCTTCCTGCAGCGCATCGCGAACATTGCGCTGGCGCGCTTCGGCCAGCGTCTCGTTGCGCTCGGGCATGCTTATTCCGGCTGGCCGATCGTCAGGCTCAGCGTTGCCAGGCCCTCGATCGCGCCGGTGATCACGTCACCTGGCTTGACCGCGCCGACGCCTTCTGGCGTGCCGGTGTAGATCAGGTCGCCCGGCTCGAGGTGGTAATAATGCGACAGATTGCTGATGACTTCAGCCACATTCCAGATCTGGTCAGACAGATCGCCGCGCTGTTTTTCGACGCCGTTGACTGCCAGCGTGATTGCACCCTGGTTCAGCGGGCCGATCTCGCTGACCGGCACCAGTTCGGTGATCAGCGCCGATTGCTCGAAGCCTTTGGCGGTATCCCAGGGGCGGCCCATCGATTTGGCTTCGGCCTGCAAGTCGCGCCGCGTCATGTCGAGCCCGGCCGCATAACCCCAGACGGCAGCTTGCGCGTCTGCGGCAGCGACCTTGAAGACCGGCGCGCCGATGGCCACCACCAGCTCCATCTCGAAATGGTAGTTTTTCGTGCTCGGCGGATAGGGAACTGTCGAACCCGACGGCACCAGCGCACTGGCCGGCTTGGAGAAGTAGAACGGCGGTTCACGGTCCGGGTTGCCACCCATTTCGAGCGCATGGGCGGCGTAATTGCGCCCGACGCAGAAGATTCTTGAGACGGCATAACGGGCGGAGGTGCCGCGCACGGCGACGCTGGCTTGTTCGGCAGGGGGAAAGATATATTGGCTCATGGGGATTGGGCTGGCAGTCGAAGCTTCGCAGCATAAGCCTCTTGGCCATTCTGCATATTGCGGCCTTCCCTGCTTGGCAAACCTGCCCTTTATGGTTTAGGGTTGCTCCGATGAGAGTTAGGGCCTGGGCAATCCCGCTGTTGATCCTGTCGCTGGCCGGCTGCGCGAGCCGTTCTCCGATGCCTGCCGGGTCTTTTTCGGGCAAAGACGGCCCCGAAGCCGTGATTCCGCCCGATCTGCAGCAGATTCCTGATGCTGCACCGAAGATCGAAACACCGCGCCTGGGTGGCCCGAACAAGCCCTATGAGGTGCTGGGGCAGCGCTATGAGCCGATGACCGAAGACAAGCCGCTGATCGAACGCGGCCTGGCCTCCTGGTACGGCAAGAAGTTCCATGGCCGGCCGACTTCAAGCGGCGAGGTCTACAACATGTACGCGATGACCGGCGCCCATGCCTTGATGCCGATTCCGAGCTATGCGCGGGTTCGCAACCCGGCCAATGGCCGCGAGGTGATCGTGCGTATCAATGACCGCGGGCCGTTCCATGCCGGGCGCATCATCGACCTCAGCTATACCGCCGCCTTGAAACTCGACATCCTGCGCGGCGTGACGATGGTGGAGGTCGAGCGGATTACCTATGCCGACATCCGCAGCGGTGCCTGGCAACGCAGTAACCCGACGCCGGTCTACGCGGCGGCTGAGCCGGTCGGGGCACCGCAGCGTGAAGGCCGGCCGATGCAGAACGCGCCGGCATTCTGGCTTCAGCTTGGCGCCTTCTCGCAGCTCGACGGCGCCGAGGCGATGCGCAACAAGCTGGCCTTGCAACTTGACTGGATGGCGCCGATGCTGGCGATCTTCACGGAGGCCAGCTTGCACCGTCTGCAAGCCGGGCCCTATGCCACGCGCGCTGATGCCAGCCAGGCCGCCGAGCGGGCCCGCTTCGCCCTTGCCAGCGGCGCTGTGGTGGTCGAGCGCAAATAGCGCCCGACTTTTTGATTTACTTGCTTTGCGGCATCGCGAATTCGGCACCCTTGCCGATGCTCGCAGGCCAGCGCTGCATGATGCTTTTCTGCTTGGTATAGAAGCGCACGCCTTCTTCGCCATAGGCATGCATGTCGCCGAACAAGCTCTTCTTCCAGCCACCGAAACCATGCCAGGCCATCGGCACCGGAATTGGCACATTGATGCCGACCATGCCGACCTGGATGCGGCGTGAGAACTCGCGTGCGACATTGCCGTCGCTGGTGTAGCAGGCCACGCCGTTGCCGAATTCATGTTCGTTGACCAGGTCCACCGCTTCGGCAAAGTCCTTGACGCGCACACAAGACAGCACCGGGCCGAAGATTTCTTCCTTGTAGATGCGCATTGATGGCGTCACATGGTCGAACAGCGTGCCACCGGTGAAGAAGCCGTTTTCATAGCCTTTGACTTTGTGACCGCGGCCATCGACAACCAGCGTCGCGCCTTCTTCGACGCCGGTGCCGATGTAGTTCTCGATCCGGTCGCGGGCTTCACGCGTGACGATCGGACCCATCTCGGCGTCGAGTTCCATGCCGTTCTTGATTTTCAGCGTGCGGGCGCGCTCGGCCAGTTTCGGGATGATCTTGTCGGCCACGTCGCCGACCAGCACCGCTACCGAGATCGCCATGCAGCGCTCGCCGGCCGAGCCATAAGCCGCGCCGATCAGACCGTCGACGGCCTGCTCGATGTTGGCATCGGGCATCACGACCATATGGTTCTTGGCCCCGCCCAGCGCCTGGACGCGTTTGCCGTTGCGGGCGCCGGTTTCGTAGATGTACTGGGCAATCGGGGTCGAGCCGACAAAGCTCAAAGCCTTCACGTCAGGATGGTTGAGCAAACCGTCGACGGCCAGCTTGTCGCCTTGCAGCACGGTGAAAATGCCCTTGGGCAGACCGGCTTGCGCGAGCAGATCGGCGACGAACAGGCTGACCGAAGGATCGCGCTCGCTCGGCTTCAGGATGAAGGCATTGCCAGTGGCAATCGCCATCGGCACCATCCACATCGGCACCATGAAGGGGAAGTTGAACGGCGTGACGCCGGCGACGACGCCCAGCGGCTGGCGCAATGTCCAGTTGTCCATGCCGGTCGACACCTGGTCAGTGAAGTCGCCCTTGAGCAATTGCGGCGCACCGCAGGCGAACTCGACGATGTCGATGCCGCGTGCGACCTCGCCCTGCGCATCGGTGAAAACCTTGCCATGTTCGGCGGTGATCATCGCGGCGATGCTGTCCTTGTTCAGGTTGAGCAGCTCAAGGAACTTGAACATCACCCGGGCGCGGCGCAGTGGCGGCGCATCGCCCCAGGCCGGAAATGCGGCCTTGGCGCTGGCTACTGCGGCATTGACATCCTCGATGCTGGCCAGTTGCACCTGGCGTGCCACGGCGCCGGTGGTCGGGTTGTAAACCGCCTGGCTGCGGCCTGAAGTCGCGGCTTGCGGCGCGCCATTGATGAAATGGGTGATGTCTTGCTGGCTCTCGTAGGGGCTGGTCATGTCGGTCTCCGTTGGAATAGCGCCAGTTTAAGGATCACAGGCAATCCTGCCAATCGGTTTACGCTGATCTAATTGTTCGGTAATATGAACAATGACCAAAAAAATCGAACTCCGCCACGATCTGCTGTGGGGCCAGCTGCATGCGCTGACGGTGATCGCGCAGCTGGGCAGTTTCACCAAGACAGCGCAGCGCCTGGGCTTGTCGAAGGCAGCAGTCAGCCAGCGCATTGCCGATCTCGAGCGCGCGATGGGCCAGACCCTGGTGGCACGAACGACCCGTTCGGTGCGGCTTTCCGACGCCGGCCAACATCTGGTCGACGAGACCTCGGCCAGCTTCGCCCAGATCACCAGCAGCCTGGGTGCAGCGCGCGATGCGGTAGGGCAGCCGCGCGGCCTGCTGCGAATCACCGCCCCGGTGGCACTGGGCCGCCAGCATGTGACGCCGTTGTTGAGCAGCTTTCTGAAGCGCTTTCCCGAAATCCGCATTGAGCTCGATTTGTCGGACCGCTTGGTGGCGCTGACCCAGGAGGGTTTCGATCTGGCGATCCGCCACACCAGCGCGCCGCCTGACACCCATGTGGCGATCAAGCTCTGTGCCTCGCGTGCGCTGTTGGCTGCCAGCCCCGCTTACCTGGCGATCCATGGTCAGCCGGATCATCCCGAACAACTGTCGCAACATGCTTGTCTGCCCTATCTGCGCTCTGGCCCGGCAGTCTGGCTGTTCGAGCGCGGTGCTGGCGAAGCCACGCAGCGCTTGCAAATTCCCGTGCAAGGCCCGCTACGTGCCGGCAACAGTGAAATCCTGCGCGACGCCGCGATCGACGGTCTCGGGCTGACCCTGCTGCCCGACTTCACCGCAGCACCTGCCCTGCGCAACGGCGCGTTGGTCGAGTTGCTCAGCGAATGGCGGACGGTCGGATTTTTTGGCGATTCGATCTATGCGATCCATCCCTGGAGCAGCACGACACCGCGGCCGCTGCGCCTGTTGATCGAACATTTGCGCCAGGGCTTTACCGGATATTGAATCGGCCAGAGCAAACAAAAAAAACGCCCACCAAGCGAACCTGGTGGGCGTGAAGGTCCTCGAAAGGACATCGTTGGGAGCTTTGCAAGACCATCAACCTCAAACAGGAGCGACTCTATGGGTCCGTCCGCAGGCCGACTATCCCTAGGTCCACGAGGCGCGCAGCGATTCGGCCGGACAATAGCGGCATGAGCACGCAAAAACCGAACCGTCCCCACAATCCCGCAGCGCCGCGTCAGGGCGCAGGCCATTCGCGCAAGCCGGCCCAGCCAGCCGCCAAAGACGCCGTTGCGCTGCAACCGCTCAGCGAAGCCGAGATGGAGCAATTGCAAGCGCTGCTCGACGCCGTGCCGGCACCGCTGGAGGCGCTGGATGTCAGCATGCTCGACGGCTATTTGGTCGGCGTGCTGCTGCAGCCCAAGGCGGTGCCGACTTTTCAATGGACCCGCAATGTGCTGGACAGCGAAGGCCGCAGCCCGCCCGAGGGTTTTGACAGCCGCAATTTAATGGCCTTGGTCAAACGCCGCTATCAGGAGCTCAATCAGGCGATCACGCAGCGGCTTTGGTTCGACCCCTGGGTGTTCGAGCTGGAAGAAGATGCTGCTCCTTCCGATGTGGTGTTTCCCTGGGTGGCCGGTTTTTCCCTGGCGACCGAGCTGTTCCCCGACCTGATGAAAGAGGATGCATCTGACCTGCTGGAGCCGCTGGCTTCGCTGTACATGCATCTGGACCCTGATGATCTCGAAGATGCTGACGATCTGCTCGAGGAAATCGACACCCTCGAGCCGCCAGCCGACCTCAGCGAGGCGGTTGAAAGCCTGGTTCGATCAACGCTGCTGCTGGCCGACATCACCCGTCCCCAGCCCCGCCCCAATGCGCCGCAGCGCCCGCCCGCCCGGCGCGGCCCGCCCAGCAGAGGAAAATACTAGTTCTAGTATCTTGCGGGCAAGACCTTGCCGTACCCGGCAAGCTCTGGCCCCAACTTTCTCAGCGAAAAAGCCTGGCGGCATGCAGGCCCAGGCCGGTAGCGACCGAGGCGAAGCGGTCGCCCTTGACATGGGCGGCAGCAGGATAGTCAGCGGCGATGCGTTCGGCCAGCAGGCGCAAGCCGGTTGATCCGCCGGTGAAATACAGCGCGCTGATCTGTTCCGGCTTGAGCCCGGCTTGCGCTACCGCATCGCGGCCGGCCTGCACGATGCGGTTGATGTCGCTGTCCAGCGCGTCAATCGCCACCGCTTCACTGAGCAGGATCTGCAATCCCGGCTCGACCATGTCGAGGTCGATCAGCGTATCGCCGCCGCCCGACACGGCGATCTTGGCGCTTTCGGCCCGTGCTGCGAGTTCATGGCCGAGGCGCTCTTCCAGCACCGTCATCAAGCGCTGATGATGCAAGGTGCTGCCGTAGAAGCTGCGCATCTGGCGCAATTCGGCCACGCGCAGCGGGCTGTAAACGGTATTGATCAAATGCCAGGTGGCCAGATCGAAGTAGACCGCGCTGGGCACTTCACGCGCTGGCGCACCTTTGCGCGGCGGGCCGATCGAGCGGTAGCCGAATTCGCGCAAGATGCTCGCCAGCTCGACATGGCGGTCGAAATCGGTGCCTGCGATATGCACGCCATGGTTGGCGAGAATGTCGTCACGGCGATCGATCCGCTGCATCCGCTGCGGTCCGACCCGCACGACTGAAAAGTCCGAAGTGCCGCCGCCGATGTCGGCGACCAGCACGATTTCCTCGCGCTTGATGCCGCTCTCGTAATCGAAAGCTGCAGCGATCGGCTCGAACTGGAAATGCACTTCGTCAAACCCGACAGCGCGCGCCGCCGCTTCCAGCGAGGCCTGGGCTGCGGCGTCACGTGCGGGCTCGCCGTCGACGAAGAACACCGGTCGGCCCAGCACCACCTGCTTCATCGAAGTACTGGCGCCGGCGGCGAGGGCCGAATTGCGCAGGCGCTTCAGGTAGCCCGCCAGGATGTCGAAATATTTGACGCCGCGGCCGCCGCCGACATCGGTGGTCTGTTCGATCAGACCTGACCCCAGGATGCTCTTCATCGAACGCATCAAGCGCCCGTCGATGCCGTCGACATAGGCGGCGATGGCGGCGCGGCCAAAGGCGCGCGGCGGGCCATCGGCGTCATGGCGGCCGTCGACATAGTAGAAAACCGCTGTCGGCATGGTCTGCTGTCCGCCTTCGAGCTCGACCAGGCACATGCCGGCCTCACGCGGGATCGCGATGGCTGAGTTCGAGGTGCCGAAATCGATGGCGCAAAAGGAAGCAGGCGAACTCATTGGCAGCGAAATTTCAAGGGGCGATGAAGGGGCGGGGATTGTAGCGGTGCCCCCGGCTGCCGGGCCGCTTCAGCCCATGCCGTAGTACTTGAATGCCATCTCCGGTTGCTGGCTGGCCATCAACAAGGCCAGCGCGCGGCCCGAGCCAGCGCCATGGGTCCAGCCCAGGGTGCCATGACCGGCATTGATCCAGAGATTGGCCGCTTTTTTGCTGCGGCCGATATAGGGGATATTGGTCGGCGTGCTGGGGCGCAAGCCAGTCCAGTAGTTGGGCTCGCTGCAATCGGCGACCCCGGGAAACAGCTCCTCGTAGCGGCGCACCAGCGCCTCGCAGCGGACCTTGGCGGTGGCGCTGTCGAGGCGGGTATCAAAACCGGCCAGCTCGGCCGTGCCGGCGATGCGGATCTGGTCGCCGAGGCGCGAAATCGCGATCTTGCGGCTGTCGTCCAGCAGGCTGACAACGCTTGCGTCCTGCGGCCGCTTCAGGCGCAGTGTTGCCGAGTAGCCCTTGGCCGGATAGATGTTCAGGTATTCGCCCAGGGGCCGCAACAAGGCCGGCGTGTAGCTGCCCAGCGCAGCCACGAAGGCATCGGCCTGCAAGACCGATGTGGCACCTGATTCACGCGACGAGACCATCACCTCGGCGATCCGTTCACCGCTGCGCCCCAGCTTCAGGACATCTTGGCCGTAAAGGAAGTTGGCACCGCGCAAGGCGCAAAGCTTTGCCAGCTTCTGCGTGAAGACGCAGGCATCGCCCGATTCATCGCTGGGCGTGAAGGTTCCGCCAGCAAGATTGCTGCTGAAACTGGCCAGCGCCGGTTCGACCGCCAGCACCTCGGCACGGCTCAGTACGCGTCGATCAACGCCATGCCGGCGCATGATTTCGGCGCCCTCGGCACCGGCGTCGAAGTCGGCCTGCGAGGAGAAAAAATGCAGGATGCCGCGCTCGAGCCGTTCGTACTCGATGCCGGTTTGCGCCAGCAACTCTTGCATTGACTGCTGGCTGTAGCGGCCGAGTTGCACCAGTTGCGCGACATTGCGCTCGAAGGCCGAGGTGGTGCATTGGGCCAGAAAGCACAAGCCCCAGCGCCATTGATGCGGGTCCAGGCGGGGACGGAACAGCAAGGGCGAATCGTCGCGCAGCAGCCATTTGGCAACCTTGAAAGGCGCGCCGGCATTGGCCCAGGGCTCGCAAAAACTGACTGAAATCTGTGCCCCGTTGGCGAAGCTGGTCTCCATCGCGGCATCCGGCTGCCGATCGACCACGGTGACCTGATGGCCTTGCTCGAGCAGATACCAGGCGGTGCTGATGCCGATCGTGCCGGCACCCAAAACGACGACTTTCATGGCGATTGCCCCTCTCAAGCCGGCGGTGCGCTGGCGCAGCTGATTGTCGTGACGGTCCTTGTAAATATGAAGCTACATTAATAAATATCACTCTCCATTAGTTGGGCTTATGAAAGACATCGATTCCGCCGGGCTGGATTGCCTCGCCGCGCTGGCCGATGAGCGCAGCTTCGAGCGCGCCGCTCAGCTGCTTTCGGTCACGCAGAGTGCGGTTTCGCAGCGCTTGCGCAGCTTGGAGGCGCAGCTTGGCCAATTGTTGGTCGTACGTTCGCGGCCGCTGCGTTTGACCGAGGCCGGCAAGGTCCTGTTGCGCTTTGCCCGTCAGCTGCAGGCCTTGCGCACCGATGCCGCGCGCGAACTCGGCAGCCGGGTGGCGTCGAACGAGACGATCGCCATCGCCGTCAATGCCGACAGCCTGGCCACCTGGGTGCTGCCGGCTTTGAATGAGATCGTCCAAGCCGGCTTGAAGGAAGGCTTCGGCCTGGAACTGGTCGTTGATGACCAGGACTTCACCCATGACTGGTTGCGCCAGGGTGAAGTGCTCGGCTGCGTCAGCACGGTGCGCAAGGCCCTGCGCGGTTGCCGGGTTGAGCCGCTCGGCGTGATGCCTTATGTCGCTGTTGCCAGCCCGGCCTTCATGCAGGCGCGCCTGCCCGAGGGCTTGAATGCCGGGAACTTTTCAAGCGCACCGTTTCTGGTTTTCAATCGCAAGGACGACGTCCAGTCGCAATGGGTCGCCAAGGCCTTCGGGCTGCGCGCCCCACGCCTGCAATTACGCTACTTGCCTTCGAGCGAAGGTTATGTGAAGGCGGTTTGTCTGGGCTGGGGGATTGGCGTGGCTTCCGAGTTGCAGGTCAGGCCATTGATTGCCAGTGGCCAATTGCAGGCCCTGCACTCCGAGGTGAGCGTCGATGTGGCGCTCTACTGGCATCAGTGGAAGCTGCAATCCGAACTGGCTGCAGCGCCGACGCGCGTTGCCTTGCTCGATCAGATCGGCCTGGCATTGGCCGCGGGTGCGCGCTTGGCCTTGACCGAGGCGTAGCGAGGCTGCTCGGTATCGGCCGGCGCGACCGGCGCACTTGCATGAACCTTGTCGTTCTGAGCGGCTGCGATTGCTGCGGCTTCTTCCTGGGTCGCCTGCACGGCGCCGGCCAGCCATACTGCACAGAACACGACCGAGCCAATCAAGCTCAGGCTGAACCATTTCAGTATCTCTGCATTCATTCGAAAACTTGCCTTCCATGGGCTGGAGCCGGGTCGATCAGCATAGCGAGGCCCTGCCCCTGTCGCTGTCCCATCGAAGCGGGACAGCCGGTTTTCATCGCACCAGCAACACCGGCACCTTGCAATGCGCCAGCACCTTGGTGGCGACCGATCCCATCACCAGATTGCCGACCAAGCCATGGCCATGTGAGCCCAATATCAGCAGGTCGAACTTGGTCTTGGCGGCGGTCGCTGCAATCACATCGGCCGCCGAACCAACCTTGTTGAGGAACTCGGCCTCGAGATGCTGTTTGGCGAAAAACGTCCGGACGGTTTTCAATACCTTTTCGCCTTCTTCGGCGTAATAGGATTTCAGCAGACCCCGGTCGATGACCGCTGCAGCGCGCGGCGGGATTGGATTGACTGCATGCAACACCGTGTAGTGATGCGAAGTGCCCAGCCATTCATCGT
>CANFIC010000002.1 GCA_947446685.1 Burkholderiales bacterium | reverse complement strand
TTTTACCTGCGGGAGTATTCGTCTGGAAAGATAAGTTCATCGCTGCATTTGAAAAGGATTTTTCAGATGAACGCAAGGGGATACTCGACGAGCGCCCTGGTGATCGTCAATTGAGCCTGTTGCCATTGATTCCGACGGAGCTACGCGAAGCCGTTGTGGAAGGGTTCCCTACCAATGAGGTGCCGGCGGTACAGGCGCACGGTCAACACCCAAATGGTAGCTTCCAACCGTTGATCGGTTCCTTGGCCGGGTATTGGGAAACGACGTTTGACGAACTCCCAGAAGACAGAAAGCCGTTTGCCCAGGAATTGACACCATTGGGGTGGGATGGGCTTAGTTCCGAGCAAAGGCAAAGCGCTGCAACGCAAATTGACTGGCAACGTGATCCACGTTGTGAACCGGCTCTCTATTGGGAACTGACTGTTTATCTGGCTGAATTGGTGCAGCAGGAGTCAGACGCCCGTAGGCAAGCAAATCATGGTGTTGCTTTGGCGCTGATTGATGTCCAAAAGCGAATTAACAAGATTTTGAATGCTGACCGCACTAGGGTCGGCGTGGAAATTCAAAGTCTTCGAGAGAAGCAATCCGAGGCGATCATTGATTTAGATCATACCCCGCTGGTTGCCGCTTCAAAAAAAGAAAGACCGATTGGAAAAAGAGAGAGGGAAACACTGCTGACCATCATTGCGGCGATGGCAGTGAAGGGGCTTAAATTTAATATTGAGTCACCTGGCAAGACGGCGATTTGTATCGAGGGATGGACAGGTGAACTCGGTGCACCTGTATCAAAGCGAGCCATTGAGGATCATCTAAAGAGGATCCCTGATGCCCTTGAAATCCGCATGAAATAAGGCATTCATTGGCAATTGCCAATTCAGTTTGGCAATTGCCACTTTTTTGAATCGATTTCTTCAGACTTCGTTCTCATACCGCACCGTATCGCAGATTGACGATGCATCGCGGGGCCAGATGGAAACGACGTCATGTCCCTTCAAGAAGTCATTGCCACCAGCAAAGAGTTGCTGGATGAAAAGCAAGCCGCAGCAAAGCTGGATGTAACACCCGGCACTTTGTCGGTGTGGAGATCAACTGGGCGCTACGCCTTGCCCTTCGTCAAGGTGGGTCGCAAGGTTCGCTACCGTGCCACCGACCTTGATTTGTGGCTGGCCCAGCGAACCCGTGCCAGCGGCGCGACCGCCTAGGGGGGTCGCCGTGAAGACTCCAAATTTCGCAACTCCTGACAACTCTCGCAACCGCAATGCTCCAATCGAGGGCGATCAAGATCAGATTGCGCCTTCAAAATCAGCCTCGCTTCCGCTTGCCTTCACGGTCATCACGGGCATCAAACCAACCTGTTTGACCAAGACCATAGGGCTCAAAGCCAAGGGTGGCATGAGAAAGGAGACCTCGGCCATGCTCCGCCATGGCCAGGCAAAGCGGGTGGTCGTTGCCGATCTTCACGAACTCAAGGTCTGCCTTGACGCGCTGACCAGCGCACAGGCCGTCACATGGGGCGTGACCAAAGTTGCGGCCGTGGCAGTTTGCACCCAAGCGGATACCGAGGCGCAGGAAGCGGGCGCCATCGCCCGCACTCGGGAGCATTTCAAGTTCCGCGCCGCGCCTGGTGTGATGATGCTGGATCACGACGGTTTGCCGGAAGGCGAGCTGTCGCCACTGCAGTTTCGAGAGCGCTTGATTGCGGCCGCGCCTGCGTTGGCGCATGCGCCCATGCTCTGGAGGCCCAGCGCGTCGGCAGGGTGTGTAGGCCCGGATGGAATCGTGTTGTCCGGTTTGACGCGCCACCGCCTTTATATCGCTGTCGCGGATGCAACGCTGATACCTGAGGCGGGCAAAGCGTTGGAAGTGCTGCTGTGGGCCACTCCAGGAGCGGGTTGGTGCGACATTGGTTCTGCGGGCCAACTCCTGCCACGTTGCCTGGTTGACTTGTCAGTGTGGCAGCCCGAGCGGCTGGATTTTGCCGGACCGGCGGTGCTGGTGGATGGAGTTACCCGTGTCGGGGTTGAGGGCGTGGTTTACGGCGATGCAAGTACCCAGTTCGATCTGCGCCTGCTGATAGACAGCGCCACGCCCTCGATCAAGAAAAAAGCGCAGGCGGGACTCAAGACTGCGCGTGCAGCGGTCGTCGATAAATGCATTGCCGCACGGCGTCATTGGGTAGCAGACAACGCCCCCGCTTTGGCTCAGCGCCGTGGCATCAAGCTGGCTCAGGCCACCAACGTGCTGGAGCGCGCTGCTGTGCATCAGGTGCTGATGGGCGACTTTGAGTTGACCTGCGCCGATGGCCAGGTGGTAAATGTGGCGCAACTGCTTGACAACCCGCACCGCTGGCACAACACCCGGTTTGCCGACCCACTTGATCCAGGCGTTGACCTGCGCGTTGCCGTGGCTCGACTACTGAACGGCACCCGTCCAGACCTGTTTTCACACCGTCATGGCGGCACGCGCTACGAATTGCGCCGCCAGTCGGCACGGGTTCAGCTGGGTCGGGGTATGCGGGTGGATTCAACCGATGCGGTTCTGCAGGTCTTGCGCGACCGTAGTGAGCTGTTTGACTTCGGTACCAACGCCATTGCATTTGTCGCCGACGGCAAGGCCGCACCGGTCAGTCGCGACTGGCTAGTGGATCATGCAGGCCGCGTTGCCGAGTTCTACAGCGTCAAGACCGAGCATGATGAAGATGGCAGCATCACCTCGACCCGCGAGATCGCTGAAGACGCACCCACCTACATTGCCAATGCAATCATTGCCAAGCACGGCAGCCGGAATTTCCGAAAGCTGACAGCAGTCACTACGGCACCCACTTTGCGACCCGATGGCAGCGTGTTTGACGAACCCGGCCATGACGCAGCGACCGGGCTGATGTACGTCACCACCGAAGCCTATCCACTAGCTGTGCCGTCGGCACCCACGCCAGAACAGGCCTTGGGTGCACTGGCCAAGCTGTGGCATCCGATCCGTTTGTTCCCCTTTGCCGATGAAGTCTCAGTAGGCGTGACCTTGGCCGCCATGTTGGCCGCCTGTTTGCGCCCGGCATTACCCACCTGCCCGGGCACCGGCTTTGATGCGCCAGCGGCGGGCACCGGCAAAACCTTGTTGGCAAAGTGCATCGGCGCATTGGCCACTGGTGGCGAGGTGGCCGTTTTGCCGCCGACCAACGTAGAAGACGAGTGCCGGAAGCGCTTGTTTGCAGCCCTGCGCGGGGGCTCCAAGGTGCTGCTGTGGGACAACGTGCGTGACCCCTTGGGCAACTCGGTGATCGACTCGTTTCTGACATCTTCACTGTTTGCTGACCGCGTCCTAGGAGTCTCGGAGAATGCCGAATTGCCCAATCGGGCGCTGTTTTTGGTGTCGGGCAACAACCTCGTTTTAACGGGTGATACCCACCGCCGGATTTTGCTGGCGCGGCTCGATGCACAAATCGAAACTCCCTTCAAGCGGGAGTTCGAGTTTGATCCGCTCACCGAAATTTGCAACAACCGGCAAGTTCTTGTGGTGGCAGCACTGACCATTGTGAGGGCCTATATCTCAGCTGACCGACCCAAAGTAGGCAAAGGGCGCATTGCGTCGTTTGAGCAGTGGGATGACCTGGTGCGCCAGCCCTTGTGCTGGCTTAGGGAACGCATGTCGGAGCCTGACCGGGACTTGACGGACTTGCCCAAATTTGATGACCCTGCGGATTCCATTGATCGCGCTGCCTCAGAGAACCCTGAAACAGCCAAGCTGGCGGCACTGCTGAATGCCTGGATCGCGACCTTTGGCACCATCCCTACGTCGCCAGCGCAGGCCATCTCCAAAGCGACTGAACAATTTGGCGCGCAGTCCGTATTGTTCGACGCAATCGATGAGATTGCGGGCCAGAACGGCAAGCTTAATGTTCGGACATTGGGTCGTTGGATGGGGCACCACGTCGGGCAGCTTTGCACCGGCCTTCGCCTTGTGCTGGCTAACAAGACCAACGGCCTGAAACGCTGGACGGTGGTGCGCACCGTGGAGCGTGCTGCAACAGAAGAAAGGGCCAGCCCTGCAGTTGCGAGAGTTGCGCCAAGTTGCGAGATTCAGGACATTGACGACGGCATGCCTGCAAACCCGCTTGATGATGTGGAGATATTTTGATGACTGCATTGGCCGTGGAAACCGTCTTGGTTCAGCTCGCCAATGCTGGCCTAAACCTTTCGCTTGCCCCAGCCGGGGGGCTGGCCGTGGCACCGGCCAGGCATTTGACTGCCGACCTGCGTGACCTCATCCGCAGCAGCAAGCCGCAATTAATCAACTGGTTGGCGGCTGCGAACGATGCTGCCTGCCACGCGCCGGGATCACCTGGAAACCCCTTGGACTGGAAAGAACTGGCAGCGACCTACCACGCCCACCACTTCAGCTGCCCGACCTGCATAGCCGCCGGGCGTGGCAGCCAATACGGGCAACGCTGTGGCGCTGGCATGGCGTTGTGGCTGGCGTATTGCCAGTGACTTAAACCCCACTATTGAGAGTCCGCCATGAACACCCACGCCGACACCGCCAATACTGATTCCTTCAGTCGCGCGACAAATGCCACTCCCCAACCCTACGAGGTCGTCCGGTTCAACGCCCTCAAGCATGGCATCCTGAGCCGCTATACCGTGCTCAGCCACGAGAGCCATGCCGACTATGAGAGCCTAGTGAATGCGTTGATGGACGAACACTTGCCAGCGGGCGCCACCGAACAGCATTTGATTGAGGAACTGGCCAGTGTCATCTGGCGCAAACGTCGGGTGCTGCAAGCCGAGGGGGCCACCATCAACAAGGGCTTGAAGGAATCAGCCCGCAGTGCCAAGACCGTCATCCCGGCGGCGGCACCTTTCGAGATGGGCCTGTCCGGTGAGCACTCCGATATTTGCAACCTGATGGATTTGAAACCGGAGGAAGTGGAGACCAGCCAGCAAAGCGCCAAACACGACATAGATGCCACCAAAAAAGCCAGCGCCATCCTTTGCAAGGGTGGCGACCGCGCCTATGAAAAAGCTCTGCGCGCCTTGCCGCCCGATACGCGCGAGTGGTGGCAAAACTATGTGGATGACGAGGAATACGCCGCGGATGCCACTGGCTTGGCGGCGTTCATTGCTGAACACGTCACGCCTACTGTCTACCAACAAGAAAAAGAGACCCGTCACCATGCGGCAATAGTGAATCAAGCCATTGGGGAAGGATTGCAGGCCTACAAGCTTGAGAAGCTTTCTCGCTACGAAACGCACCTGGATCGTAAGTTCGAGCGCACTTTGGCCATGCTGATCAAGCTGAAAGACCTCAGAAGCAACCGAGCGTCGTAAAAAGTGCGTACTTTTCAGCATCGCACAAGACAGTATAAATCGAGCATCCATGCGGGCTTCAGCCCGTTTTCTGGCGCTTCATGGCCAAGCATCTACTCAACTTGCCAGTTGATTTCGGCAAAAAAGGAGCACAAAAAATGGGCGGATTAGGCAGCGGACGGCGCAGCAGCTACAGCGGCAAACCTCAGACCGGTGATGCCATGCCACTGGACATCCGCCACATCACCCGCAAAGGCTTGTTGGTACCAGGCTTCAGCTTCAGTTTGCAGTGGATGACGAACGACCGACAGGTGGCGGGCATCAGCATCCGGGTGGATGTGCAAAGCATGATGCTGTCCTACCGCATTAAGAGCAGCGGCGAAGTGGTCAAGCAGTCGGTGCAGCTGCAGACCTCACCCTGCCACTTGGGTGGTCATCGCCACTGGTTCACCTGCCCTCAGTGCGGCAAGCGGGTCGCGGTTCTGTACGCGCAAGGTCGGTACTTTGGCTGCCGCCAGTGCGGTGGCTTGGGTTACGCCACGCAGAATGAAGGCGAGGGCGACCGGGCATCGACCAGGGCAGACAAAATCCGCAGACGCCTGGGCTGGAAGGCGGGCATCTTGAATGGCGACGGCAGCAAGCCCAAAGGCATGCACTGGAAGACTTACCTGCGGCTCAAAAGTCACCACGACGCGCTGGCGCAGCGCAGCTTTCATGACATCGGCCGCAGGCTGGGATTCCTACATAAATTGCTGGCCCGGTAAATCTGTTTCGCAAATAGCCCAAGCTTCTTTCTCTTCGCGCATCCAAAGGGCTGCCGTGGCTCATTTGTTGGTAGGCGAGTCAAACGAAAGAAACTAAATCGGGTAGGTCTTACACGCCGAGTATGGCGACCGGGTGGCCTTGAAAGTTACCGCTGATGTGAGGCACTGGAATTGAGAACTGACTCGGGCTGGCGGCCTTCGGTCATCTGCATCGCCGAAGTGTGTGCAAGACAGTTGACGCGGATGTCGTACTTAGCGCCTTCGCTACTTAAGGTCGGGATCACCCCGACTAGGGCTATCTTTACGGCGCCGTAGTTGCATGACCGAAGCTGCCGTACAAGCCCGAAGACGAGGTAGAGATCGGAAAGCGGCATGAATGGACGGCTTGGCCGTGCGTCAGGGTATTGGCATGCGTCGCAGCGGAACCGCGAACCCGCGCATCACGGCCGGCCGTGCCAGCAGGGTCTGATACCAGCGTTGCACGTGCGGGAAGTCGGCCAGATCGACGCGGTGTCGCGCATGGCGCCAAACCCAGCCGACGACTGCGAAATCGGCGATCGACAGTTCTCCTGCAAAGAACTCATGCCCGGCCAGGCGTCGTTCCATCACGCCGTATAGTCGATGCGTCTCGGCCGTGAAGCGATCCAGGCCGTAACGGCGATCGGTTTCGTCGCCGAGTGCAATGAAGTGGTGCACCTGGCCAGGGATTGGCCCGAAACCACCCACCTGGAACATCAACCACTCCAATACGGCCACGCGTGCCACTGGATCCCGCGGCAGAAACAAGCCCGTCTTCTCGGCCAGGTAGATCAGGATGGCGCCAGACTCGAACACGCTGATCGGCTCGCCCCCCGGTCCGTCGGTATCGAGGATCGCCGGAATCTTGTTGTTAGGGCTGATCATGAGGAAGGCCGGGTTGAACTGTTCCCTCTGGCTGATGTCGACGACGTGCACCTCGTAGAGCAGGCCCATCTCCTCCAAAGCCACGCTGATCTTGCGGGCGTTGGGTGTGTCGAATCCAAACAGTCGAATCGTCAAACGAAGTACCTCTATGACGCGGTCTCGCGAATCGGCGAGTACCCTAGGACGCAACCATACTCCACAGTACCTCGAATGCGCGTCTGATCCGTAAGTTCGGATCGTCGAGGATTATCAGGAAGTACATCCACACCGACCCAGTCAGACCGGCCACGGTCAATGCGGCACAGAGGATCGGATCAAGCCAGTTCGCGGGCAACTTCATAGGTAACCCCTCTGGTCACCAAGCTGTCGTGCCGCCATCAATCGCGAAGTCGGCCCCGGTCACCCATTTGGCTTCATCGCTGGCGAGGTAGAGGGCGCAGTACGCGATATCGATGGGCTCTCCGACCCGGCCGCTCAGCATCAGCTTGCGCTTCATCGGCATGAACCAATCGGGGTTGTCGATCAGCGGTGCCGTGGCGCCCGTGCGCACCAGACCGGGCGAGATGCTGTTCGCCCGGATCCCATGTGACCCGCCCTCCATCGCGAGCTGGCGCGTCATCGCAATGACTCCGCCCTTGCCGGCCGCATGTGCCAACGCGGGCAGCACTTCGTAGGCCATCTTGCCGGACACCGAACCGCAATTGATGATCGAGCCGCCGCGGGTCTTCAAATGAGGCCATGCCGCCTTGCAGGCATTGAAGACGATGTCGAGTTCGCCCTTCATGGTCGCAGCCCACATGGCGTGGGACATGGCCTCGATGGGTGCGAAGTGCACGGCCGCAGCGTTGTTATAGAGCACGTCGATGAAGCCATGCGTATCCATCGCTAGGTCGATCAGTTGCTGCGCTTGTTCGGGTTCCGATGGGTCGCAAGTACCCAGCGCGACGGCCTGGCCGCCAGAGCTCAGAATTTCCTTCACCGTCGCATCACAACGCGCCCTGTCGATGTCACATCCGACCACCAAGGCACCTTCGGCGGCGAACAGTTTCGCCGCAGCCTGCCCCATGCCACTGCCAATGCCTGTGATGATCGCGACTTTCTGGTTCAGTCTCATGCTCGAAGCCCCTTACAGCAATATTGATTGAAGGCCGTTCAGCCGACGCGAGCCACGTCCTTCAACAGGCCGCGCTCCTTGGCCATGGTCATCGCCGTGTCTTCGATCATGTCTTCCTGGCCACCGATCATCTTCTTGCGACCCAGTTCGAGCAGGATGTCGCGCGCCGGGACTCCGAAGCGTAGTGCGGCGCGTTTGGCATGCAGCACAAAGGTGGAATAGATCCCGGCATAGCCCATGGTCAGCGACTCACGGTCGATGCGGACAAGGTGATCCATCATTGGAACAATGATGTCCTCGGCCATGTCCATCAGCTTGAATAGATCGACACCGGTCTCGATCCCCATGCGCTCGCAGACTGCAGCCAGAACTTCCAGCGGGGTGTTGCCGGCACCGGCGCCCAAGCCGGCCACCGAGGCATCGATACGGCTTGCGCCAGCCTCGATCGCGGCGATTGAATTGGCGATGCCCATGCCCAGGTTGTGATGGCCATGGAAGCCAATTTCGGTTTCCGGCTTCAACAAGGCGCGCATGGCGGACACGCGGGCTTTCACGTCGGCCGGCAACATGTAGCCTGCGGAATCGGTGATGTAGATCGTTGGCGCGCCGTAGGACTCCATCAACTTGCCCTGCCTTGCCAGGCTCTCTGGGTCATTGAGGTGCGCCATCATCAGGAAGCCCGTGGTGTCCATGCCCAGCTTGCGCGCATAGGCAATGTGCTGCGGCGAGGTATCCGCCTCGGTGCAGTGTGTGGCCACATGCACGCTGCGCGCGCCGCAGTCGTAGGCCGATTGCAGCTCGCGCATCGTGCCCAGGCCCGGAATCAACAGCACCGACACCTTGGCCTGCTTCATCTTCGGCACCACAGCCTGCAGATACTGCTCGTTCGAAGCCAGCGGAAAGCCGTGCTGCAGCGAGGCGCCGCCCAGACCTGCACCATGTGTGACTTGCAGGAGTGGCACGCCGGCGTCGTCCAGCGCGGTGGCGACCCTGACCATTTGCTCGATCGAGATCTGCTCGCGCTTGGCATGCATGCCGTCCCGCAGGCACATGTCGTGCAGCAGGACCTTGCGGCCTTTCAGGCTCACATCTGAGTTTCTTTCAGTGCTCATCACGCGGCCTCCGTGGCTTGCAATTGAATGGCTCCGGCCAGGATCTGTTCAGCAAACATCTCGGCGGCGCGGCAAGCCGCTGCGGTCATGATGTCTAGGTTGCCGGCGTACTTGGGCAGGTAATCGCCCAACCCCGTCACCTCCATGAACACCGAGACGCGCTTGCCTTCGAACACCGGCCCGTTGACGAGGCGGTAGCCGGGCACATACTGCTGTACCTCCTTGATCATCGAAAGCACCGAGTCGATGATGCGGGCCTGGTCGGGCTCGTCATCGGTCAGACAGTTGATGGTGTTGCGCATGATGACCGGCGGGTCGGCCGGGTTGATCACCGCCAGTGCCTTGCCGCGCCGTGCACCGCCCACACGCACGATGGCGTCTGACGTGGTGTAGGTGAATTCGTCGAGGTTGGCTCGCGTACCCGGTCCTACGGACTTTGACGACAAGCTGGCCACGATTTCGGCATAGTCCACCGGTTGCACCCGCACTACGGCGTTGACGATGGGAATCGTCGCCTGGCCCGCGCAGGAAATCATGTTCACGTTCATCTCCGCCTTGTCGGCATGCTCGCGAAGGTTGACCGTGGGTACGCACAGTGGGCCGATGGCCGCGGGCGTGAGGTCGATGACCATCACGCCCAGCGCGTTGAGTTGGCGCGAGTTCTCGGCATGCACGTAGGCCGAGGTGGCGTCGAAGGCGATCTGGATTTGGTCTTGCAGCACGTGAGGTAGCAAGCCCTCCAGTCCCTGGTCGGTGGTCTTCAGACCCATCGCGCGGGCACGCGCCAGGCCCTCGGACTGGGCGTCGATGCCGACCATCCACACCGGCTCGAGCACCTTGCTGCGCTGGATCTTGTAGATCAGGTCGGTCCCGATGTTGCCGGAGCCGATCAGCGCACACCTGATTTTCTTCATGGTTTGTCCTTGCCCGCCGCGGCGGTCTTGGCGTTGCGCGCGGCGACGGTCTCGCCCGCGATGGCGTAGTGCACGGGACTGACTTCGTTGATCATGATGCGAACCTGCTCGGGCCGGGCGCCGAGCGTTCGCACCACGGCCTCGGTGATGGCGGCCATCGCATCGGCCTTTTGCTCGACCGTTCGCCCTTCGGCGATGTTCAATTGGATGATGGGCATGGGTACCTCTTGGGGAATCTAGATAAATCGAATTGAAACGCTGCCAAGTTCCTGGTAGCGCGCGAGGATGTGGTCGCCGGCCTTCACGGGCACCGCCTCGGTGATGCCACCGCTCATCACGAAGCTGCCGGCCGGCAGGTCTTCGCCGAGCTCATCCAGCACCTTCACCAGCAGGGCGACGGCGTCGGCGGGATGGCCCATCACGGCGGAGGACGCAGCCAAGGTCGTGGCTTCGCCGTTCTTCTCCATGACCACGCCCAATGTGCTGAGGTCGAGGTCTTGTGCGTAGCGCGCCCGCCCGCCGGTGACGTAGCGTGCAGACGAACTGTTGTCTGCAATGACGCTGGGCAGGTCGAACTTGAAGCCTGCGAAGCGAGAGTCGATGATCTCCAGTGCAGGCACTACGAAGTCGGTGGCCGCCAGGACTTCTTCACGGCTGCAGTTCGCGCCGGCCAAGCGGGTCTTGGTGACGAACGCCACTTCGCACTCGACACGTGGGTGCACCATGTCGTCGGTACGCACAGCCGAACTCTCAGGGCGCGCCATGTCGGCCATCAGGAAGCCGATGCCAGGTAGGAAGACGCCCATCTGCAGCATCTTGGCCTTGGATGTCAGGCCAGCCTTCCAGCCTACCTGGCGTCGCCCCTGGGCCAACCAGCGACGGCGCAGTTCCAACTGCACCGCATAGCCGTCCATCACGGTCATGGACGGGAAGTCGTCGGTCAGCTTGGTGATGGCTTTTGCATTCAGCTGCGCCGCCTCGATACGGTCTGTCAGGTGCCTGACGTCAAATTTGCTGAGTGTCAGGTTCACAGCGCACTCCTGCCGAAGAAGCGGGCCCGACAGGTGCCAAGGCCGCCGATGGTGCATGTCAGTTCGTCGCCATCGCGCACCGGGACCAGCGCCGATTGCGAGCCCGAGAGGATCACTTCACCCGCACGAAAGGGCAGCCCCAGTCGGCCCAAGGTATTGGCCAGCCAGACCACCGCGTTGACCGGTGACCCCTGCACCGCGGCGCCAACCCCGGTGGAGAACAACTCGCCGTTCTTGTGCAGCACCATGCCAGCCATGGTGATGTCCAGCTTGCGCGGATCGCCCTTCACGTCGCCCAACAGGAACACGCCGCACGAGGCGTTGTCTGCCACGGTGTCCTGGATCTTCAGCTTCCAGTCGCGGATGCGGGAATCGACGATCTCGAAGCACGGTGCCACATAGGCCGTGGCCCGGATCACGTCGGTGGCGGTAATGCCGGGCCCCACGAGGTCGCGGTCCAACACGAAGGCCAGCTCGGCCTCGGCCTTGGGCTGGATAAGCATGTTCAGATCAATGCCGTCGGCTTCGGTCCGGACCATCCCGGAGGTGAGCTGACCAAAGTCAGGCTCATACACGCCAAGGAAGTCTTGGATGGGCTTGCTGGTGACGCCGATCTTCTTGCCCACGATGGTCTCACCAGCTTGTATCCGGCGAGTGACCATGTGCAACTGGATCGAGTAGGCGTCTTGCACCGTGATGTCGGGCGCTTGCTCTAGCAGCGGGCTGATCACCCGACGTTCCCGCCAGGCGTCATACAAGGCGTCGCCGTGGCGCGCGATGGTGCTTGGATCCATTTTCAGAGTACCTCAGAGCTTGATGCAGACATTGCGCTGCTCGGTGTAAAAGTCCAGCGAATGCACACCGCCCTCGCGGCCGATGCCCGATTGCTTGGCACCTCCGAATGGCGTGCGCAGGTCGCGCAGGAACCAACTGTTCACCCAGGTGATGCCCACCTCGATGGCCGAGGCCATTCGGTGCGCGCGGCTTAGGTTCTGGGTCCAGATAGTGGTGGCGAGCCCATAGCGGTTGGCATTGGCCAGCGCAAGCACTTCTTCTTCGGTGTCGAAGGGCCGCATGTGGCAACAGGGCCCGAAGATCTCCTCGCGCACCACGGCCGCGCTTTCAGGCAGGCCGGTCCAGATCGTCGGCTGTACCCAGGCCCCTGCGGACAGATCGCCTGGCAATTCGGGTACGCCGCCGCCGGTGATCAGCGTGGCTCCGTCGGCCATGGCGCTGGCGTAGAAGGACAGGACCTTGCGTTGATGTTCATGGCTGATCAGCGGCCCGTAATCCGAGCCGGGATCTGTTGGCCTGCCGTACTTCACCGCTTCGCAGCGCAGCTTCAGTGCCGAGACAAAGCGCTCGAAGATCGGCCGCTCGACGTACACCCGCTCCGTGCCTAGGCAGACCTGACCGGTGTTCATGAACGACGAACGAAAAAGGCCCTCAACAGCCGCATCGAAGTCACAGTCGGCAAACACGATGCCGGCGTTCTTGCCACCCAGTTCGAAGGAAACGTCCCGAATGCCGTCAGCCGCCGCCCTCATGATGGCGCTGCCGGTGCCCGTCTCCCCGGTGAAGGTGATCGCATCGACACCAGAATGGCGCGTAAGGAACTCGCCGGCTGCATCGGCACCGAAACCGTGCACCACGTTGTAGACACCCGGTGGCACGCCGACGGCATTCATTACTTCGCCCAGCAGGGTCGCCGTGGCCGGCGCCTCCTCCGACGGTTTGACCACCACGGTGTTGCCGCAAGCCAGCGCCGGCGCCACCTTCCAGGTCATCAGCAGGAAGGGTGCATTCCACGGACTGATGACCGCGATGACACCCTTGGGTTTGCGTATCGCGTAGTTCAGCGCACCCCGGCCGTCGGGCGTGTCCATCTGGAAGGACTCGGTTGGCGCGTTCTTGAAGATGTCGGCGAAGACCCTGAAGTTGGCCGCGCCGCGTGGCACAAAGGCGTGAGCGATGACGTGATGGGGCTGGCCAGTGTCGGCCATCTCGGCCGCGACGAAGTCATCGAATCGACGCGTGATTTCGTCCGCCACGTTATGCAGCATGGTTACGCGTCGGTCCATGCCCATGCGGCCCCAGTCCCCTTTCAAGGCCGTACGCGCCGATGTGACGGCCGCGTCGACCTCAACCTGCCCGCCCTCAGCGATGCGGGCGATTGGCTGGTTGTTCAACGGCGAACGCTTTTCGAAGGACCGGCAGTCGACCGAAGGGGCGGCTCGGCCATCGATGAAGTGAAGGATGTCTTGCATCGGTCATTCAATTGGCGAGGAAGCCGCCATCCACCACGATCTCTGCCCCCTGGACAAATGACGCGGCATCTGAAAGCAGCCATTTTGCGGCTTCGCCAATCTCCGAAGGCTCACCGAAGCGCTGCAGGATGTGTCGTTGGCGCGCATGGTTGAACATGGCGGCTGTTTCCGGCATCTCCGACAGGCGCGCAATCATCGGCGTCCGAATAACGCCGGGCAGGATTGCGTTGACACGGATACCCCTGGCGCCATAGTCCATGGCGGCGGCGCGCGTCAGCCCGGCGACGCCAGACTTTGCCGAGATGTACTCCGCCTGGCACGGCACGGCGATCCGGGCCAAGCCCGATGCGGTATTCACGATAGAGCCACCACCATTTGCCAACATGGCTGGTATTTGGTATTTCATGCACAGGAATACGCCAGTCAGGTCGATCCTGATGCCATGCTCCCATTCGGCCAAGGTCAGTTCTGCCAGTGGCTTGTTGGCGGCCTCGACGCCGGCGTTGTTGAACGCGCCATCAAGTCGCCCATGCAAGGCCAGGGTACGCGCCACCAGGGCCTGCACCGATGCTTCTGAGCCCACGTCGGCTTCGACGAAATTAGCCTCGTACCCATCGGCGTTCAGCAAGGCCAGCGTTGCTTGTCCCTCGGACTCTGATCTGTCGCTGATGACCAGCCTGGCCCCGGCAGCGGCCAGTACGCGACAACTCTCGCGGCCGATGCCGCCACCGGCTCCGGTCACGATGATCACCTTGCCTTCGAGGACGCGCGGCATCCCGTTAGCGTTGTGGGCGGCGTTTCGATTCAACTCAGTCATGGGGATTGGCTCTCACGGTTTCCTTTCGGGACGCTTGAGCGTAGGTCGCAAGGCGACAGATCACCAATCAAAGCTGTAAATACTGAAAATCACCAAACGCAGCCGCCCGTCCGGGCAAGCTGAAACTGTGGAGGCAGCGGCCGGCGTGGCCGAGCGCTCAGGACAGCGAACCGAACGGCCCCGACTTCGCAGCGCCCAAGGTCCGGGAAATCGCTGCTGCGGTAGCTTCGATGGCATTCTGAGCCTTGCGCCCGGTTTCACCGCGCATCCGATTTTGCGGCGCCAGCAGGGCAATGACCGATGACAAACCACCTTGAGGGTTGAAGACTGGCGCGGCAATGGCATCGATGCCCCGAATCAACGCAGATCTTGTGATGAGCGAAGGATGCGCTCGCGCCTGCTCGAGTTCTTCGCGCGTGACTTCGGGACCACGCTCCTCGGCGCTGAGTTCTCTACGCTGGCGTTCCAGCACCGGTCGGGTCATTGCATCCGGGAGGTAGGCAAGAAACAGCAACGATGTGGCACTGCTGCTGAGCGGAATCGTTGTGCCGATCCGGACCGTGATCATCAGGGGCTCTGTTGGAGCCTCCCAGCGCACCAATCGCGGACCGTCCACGCCCCAGACACTGAGCATCGCCGTTAGCCCGGTCTCGTCGCGCAACTTCAGTAGGTGGTCGCTCGTCACCGCGAACTCGTCCAGCCGCCCCAACGCCGCCAAGCCGAAGCGACGCGTAGCCTCACCAAAGTCGTAGCGGCCGCTAGCCTGGTACTGCGTCACCATGCCGCTGCGCACGAGGCTCACGAGGTAGCGGTGCAGTTTGCTGGGCGCTAGACGAGTGGCCTGGCTCAATTCCTTGAGCGACATCGCCGACGAGCCCAGTGCCAGGGCCTCGAGGACCAGCATGCCGATCTCGAGTGACTGGATCCCGGCCTGCCTTGCAGGTACCGGTCCAGTGGTCTCGGACTTTGAACCTAACTTCTTTGTTGCCATTGTGCAGGTCTACCGACTTGTCGAAGCAGGCGAGGGTAACAGCAAATTTCATGAAAAACAGATATTTTCACTAATGATGAAAATGTACAAAGTCAGCCTTTGTCATGAGTCCGTTGCTTGCAATCGAGCCGCATAGGCGGCTGACCGTTACTCAGCAGAGCAGCAAAATTTCAGCATGATTGCCATCTTTATCTAGCAATGCAAATGTCGCTGGGCTGGCCTCTGCCCACGAGCAGAAACAGAGCGCATTTGCTAAAGAGGCCGGCTGCCCGCCAGCTTCTTGTCATTCCCAATCGCCACGTGAGGATAGGGTTTCCTATATGGTGAATATATCACTTAATAGTGAATACTAAGCTCATCGCTGATCTGTGTCGTATTGCAAGGGCCTCGATTCCGGGGCTCAGCACCGTATCGGACAGTCCATTTCTACCCGCTACCGAAGGAGACTCCAGATGAACGCTCGCAACGAGGCAATCGCTCGTGAAATGTTGAAAACGATGGATGCGCAGGGCGATGTATTCGCTTTGATGACGGATGACATCGAATTCGTTTACCCAAAGTGGGGCATCGCCCGAGGCAAAGCCGAGCTGGGGCGCTTCTTCCAGGATATGGGGGGCTATGTGCGGTCGATCGCCCATGATCAGTCCAGCTTCCACTGCCTTTCCGACGATGTCAGCGTGTTCATCGAAGGCCGGAGCGCTGGAACGCTGGTTGACGGTCGCTCATGGCAGCCCGACGGTGCCGCAGGCGGCCGCTTCTGTACTTCATTTCGCATCCGTGACGGACTGATCAGCGGCCTGCACATACACATTGATCCCGACTACGCTCACCAGGCCACAGCCGTCTATCCCTGGCGTAAATAGGGGAATCCGCAAATGAACATCAACACCCTCGACCTGAATTTGCTCCTGGTGATTGATGCGCTGCACCGCACTCACAGCACGACCTTGGCTGGCGAGCAGATCGGCGTCTCACAGTCGGCCGTGAGTAATTCGCTGCGGCGACTTCGAGAGGCCTTCGGTGACGAGTTGTTCGTGCGCACCGAGCGCGGCATGATGCCCACGCCGCTGGCGCAATCGATGGCCGCCCCGATCCAGGAGGCGCTGCAACGAATTCGCGAGATCGTGGAAAACCGGGGATTGTTTGACCCCACCTCAAGCCAGCGGCACTTTCGGCTGGCCATTAGCGACGTCGGCCAGATGTGGATGGTGCCCAAGCTGGTCAGTTACGTTCAAGCCATCGCGCCTGGCGTGACACTGGAGACCGTGCCCTTGAGCCGCACCGGCACGGCGGAGTTGATGGCAGCGGGTGAAATCGACCTGGCGCTGGGAGTCTTCAGACCATTGGGCGCCGGTTTTTTTCGGCAGCGATTGAGAGTCATTCGATTTGTCTGCCTGGCCCGGGCGGGACACCCCGTCATTCGTGGCAATTTGAGCTTCGACCAATTTCTGCATGCCTCGTTCATCGAGTATGAGCCGGCTGGCGGAACCTACTCACACTTTGCCGAGCATGCGGACCGGCTGTACAACGAGCACCGCAGGAAGCGCCGCGTGGCCGTCAAGTTGGCTCATTTGCCGGGCATTGACCTGATGATCGCTGCATCGGACCTGATTGCCGTGGTTTCGGAAGCCTCGGCGAGGAGTCTGGCAGTTGCAGCCGACCTGCAGACGCTCGAACTGCCATTCGAAATACCTCCTCTCAACGTCACCCAACAGTGGCATGAGCGCATCAACAAGGACCCGGCACAGGTCTGGTTGCGCGAGGCCGTTGCCCAAGTCGCCGGTCAGTTCCCTGGGGATCCGATCACTTCGGCTGATTCCGACCATTCGCAGTATTCATTCGACGCCGCGATCGATGCCCATTAAATTTGTTGTATGCCGCCGCATCAGTTGGTTGCCTTGTTTGCCGTCCTGGCTTGGTGGAAATCTCAGAGGAGACTGGAATGTCATTTGAAGTAACGCTGATGCCCAGCAAAAAGCGTTTCACCGTGTCGGCTGGCAAATCCATCCTGACTGCAGGCCACGATGCCGGGATTGCCATGCCATACAGTTGCCGGGCCGGTGCCTGCCGCACCTGCAGGGGTCGCGTCTTGCAGGGGCAAGTCGATCATGGGCATGTACATCCGCGCTACTTGTCAGAGGAGGAGCGCGAACAGGGTTATGCGCTGCTTTGCCAGGCGCAGCCGCTCAGCGACCTTGTTTTGGAGGCGCAAGAACTCGACTTGATGGGCAGTGTTCGCAGGCGAGTGACCCCAGGCCGGGTGATGGAAATCCGCCGCGTGGCGCCAGACGTCATTACCTTGCGTATCAAACTGCCGATGAACGAGGACCTCATCTTCCTGGCCGGGCAGTATGTGGAGTTCCTGCTCGCGAACAACGAGCGCCGCGCTTACTCGATCGCCTCTGCACCGTCGATCGAGGGCACCGTGAGCCTCGAACTCCATGTTCGGCACACACCCGGTGGACTGTTCACCGACCATGTGTTCAACAGTCTGAAGGTGCATGACCTGGTGCGCCTGGAAGTGCCGCTGGGTACCTTCTTTCTGCGCGAAGAAAGCGGTAAGCCCATCGTCTTCCTGGCCAGCGGAACCGGCTTCGCGCCGATCAAGTCGATGTTGCAACACGCCGCGCAGAAGAAGCTGGACCGGCCAATGACGCTGTACTGGGGCGGTCGTACAAGGGCTGACCTCTACGACCTGGCTTGGGTGCAGGGCTACGCCGAAGCCAACCCTGGCTTTACGTTCGTCCCGGTGCTTTCGGACGCCAGCCCGGTCTGCAACTGGACGGGACGTACCGGCTTCGTTCACCTCGCCGTGATGGACGACATCGGTGACCTCTCCGGTCATCAGGTCTACGCCTGCGGCGCACCGGTGGTGATCGACGCCGCCAAGCGCGACTTTGCCGAGCAGCGCGGTCTGCTGATGGCCGAGTTCTTCGCCGATTCCTTCCTCGACGCGGCCGACAAGGCGCGCGCTCGGGTCTGATCCCGCACCTTTGGAGAACCGCATGAGCAGCACATTGGAAATATTCGACTATGTCGTGGCTAGACGGCCAAAAAAGGACTCTTTCGTTAAGCCCAGCACGCTGAGTCACGGCACGCTGGAAGTCTACAAACTGAGCGAGTCGCGACGCTTTTATGAAGAGTTCCTGGGCCTGGAGACGGCCAGGCACAGCATCGGTGCGATGGCCATCCGATGCTCGAGTTCATCGCACATCGTCTGCATCGAGTCGGGCGAGCGCTTGCGCCCGGTGCATATGTTCAACCACTGGGGGCTAGATGTCGATTCGCGCGCAGCAGTCGATGCGGCCCACCGTGCGGCGCTAGAGCACAAGGATAAATACGGTATCCGAAGCATCTGGAATCCGAAGTTCCAGCATGGCATCTACTCGTTCTACCTGGAAGACCTGGACCACAACTGGTGGGAGTTCCAGTATTACGACGGTGACGAAACCGAGGACATGTTCGACTTCGGTGACCGTTTCACCGACGAAGGCAAGCCGCTCTGAATTACAGGGTTCGGCAAGCGAGCGAAATAGCTCAGCAACAGTATCCGAAACCAAGATATTTTCACCAAGGAGACATCATGAAAAACAATCTGAGGGCCTTTGCTCGCCCGGAGAAAAAGCACGTTGCCAGTCGGCGCAAGAGTCTGGGCATCGCATTGCTCACGCTTGTGCTGGCGCCGCAGGCCATGGCAATCGAATTGCAAACGGACAACCCAGACCTGAAACTCAGGTGGGACACCACGCTCAAGTACAGCGGTGCTTTCCGGACCGACTCGGTCGATCCGACCCTGGTAGGGCGGGCGCAGGCCAACCTGGACGATGGTGACCGCAATTTCAGCAAGAAGGGGTTGGTCTCCAATCGGCTCGACCTGTTCACCGAGGCGGACATGGTTTATGCGCAAAAATTCGGCGCACGCCTCAGCGCAGCAGCTTGGTATGACCGCGTGTACCAGGGCTCGAACAACAACGACTCGCCCTACACGTCCAACAGCTTGTCGGCACCGTCCACCCAATTCACGGCTGCGACACGCAAGCTGCATGGCCAGCAGGCTGAAATGCTGGACGCCTTCGTCTTCGGCAACGTCGATCTAGGCGACATGCGTGCCACCGGACGTTTGGGCAAACACACGGTGCTGTGGGGCGAAAGTCTCTTCTTCGGTGCCAATGGCATTGCTGGCGGGCAGGCGCCAACCGACCTCGTGAAGTTGCTGTCTGTCCCGGGCTCTCAATTCAAGGAAATCATCCGCCCCGTCAACCAGGTTTCCGGTCAATTGCAGGTCAATCCGGAACTCTCGTTCGGCGCGTACTACCAATTGGAATGGCAGTCGAACCGGATCCCGGCCGCGGGGAGCTACCTGTCGTTCTCAGACGTACTCGACGAGGGTGGAGAGAGGCTCTTCTGGTCCACGGGTTCGTACTTCCAGCGGGGTCAAGACCTGAAGGCACGCGACAGCGGCCAGTATGGTGTGCAACTGCGTTATCGCCCGCAAGAGTTGGACAGCGAGTTTGGCTTCTACGCCATCCGCTTCCACGACAAGGGGTTTTCATCCTACCTGCGACCGACAGCAGGGCCGGGATTCTTCGCGAACCAGGGCGCCCCCGGCGCGCGCGTTGGCGACTACGTTCTGGCGTATCACGAAGGCATCCGTGCTTACGGGGCCAGCATGAGCACATCGGTTGGCCCGGCCAATGTCGGTATCGAGGTTTCAGTGCGGGACAACACGCCCCTGGTCAATGCCGGCGTGTTCGCCTTCTCTCCCAAAACCGACAATAGTGCCAATCCGGGCTATCCGGTTGGCCGATCAGGGCATGCGCAAATCTCCACCGTGGTGCTGCTCTCGCCTACGGCGCTTTGGGATGGTGCCAGCCTGCTGGCCGAGGCGGCGTGGAACCGCAGGCTCAGCATCACGAGCAACGCGGCTGCATTAGACGCCAACGCGACCCGTGACGCATGGGGTTTCCGGGTGCTTTTCACTCCCACCTACTTTCAGGTGCTGGACGGTGTAGACATCTCGGTTCCGATCGGCCTGGGCTACAACCCAGCGGGGCGCTCATCGGTGGTCAGCTTGTTCAACGGCGGCATCGACAAAGGCGGCGACTTCAGCATCGGGTTGAGCGGGGATTACCGCAAGCAAGTGCGGTTCGGTATCGCCTACGCCGGCTTCATCGGAAAGTCTGGCGCGTTCTTCGCGCCTGCCAACGATCGCCTGTCCTACCAGCAAAAATACGCGGATCGAAATTTCATTTCGTTCAACGTTCAGTCCACGTTCTGAAACCTTCACGGAAGATCATCATGAAGCAACGACTCCATCGTTCCATCGCGGCCATGGCCGCGCTCGCTTGCTGCGCCTGGCCACTGGCTGAGGCGGCCGTCTCGGCAGAAGAAGCACAAAAGCTGAAGACCACATTGACGCCGCTTGGCGCCGAAAGGGCGGGCAACGCCGCCGGCACCATATCGGCCTGGACAGGTGGATATACCACCGTGGCGCCCGGTTACAAGACGGGGGATCTGCGCCCTGATCCTTTCGCCGCCGACAAAGCGGTATTGACCATCACAGCCAAGGACGCGGACAAGCATGCAGACAAGTTGTCGGATGGCGTGAAAGCGCTGCTGAAAAAGTACCCTGAAAGCTTCCGCCTCGATGTCTATCCGACTCGCCGCAGTGCAGCTGTGCCGCAATGGGTGTACGACAACACCTTCCGCAATGCCACCAGTGCCAAGACCAAGAACGGCGGCAACGCCATCGAGGGCGCTTATGGCGGCACACCGTTTCCGATCCCCAAGGACGGTGCCGAAGCGATGTGGAACCACCGTTTGGCCTATGCGGGCGTGACAACCACGCTGAACTTTGCCAACTACACCGGCACGGCCGACGGCAAGCTGGTGCTGGCCGGTAAGGGTTACAACCACATCTACTGGCCGTACTACGACCCTGCCACGCCTTGGACCGCGAACTACACCGGCGCCTATTGGCAAATCCGCGTTTCCACGACCGAGCCCGCCTTCAAGTCGGGGGAGTCCTTGCTGGTGATCGACTCGCTCGACCGGCCGCGCCAAGCCTGGCAGTATTTTCCGGGGCAGCGCCGCGTGCGCAAGGCCCCCACGGTCTGCTGCGACACGCCCAACGACGTCAATTCCGGCCAGGAATACTTCGATGAGGCCTATATGTGGTCGGGTGATCTCGACCGCTACACCTGGAAGTTGGTGGGCAAGCAGGAAATGTACATCCCCTACAACAACAACCGGTGGATGGGCTTACCGGCCGACAAGCGTTATGCCAGCCATCACATTGAGTCATCCGCCACGCGTTGGGAGCTCCATCGAGTCTGGGTCATCGAGGCAACGCTCGCCGAGGGCAAGCGACACGTCGTACCCAAGCGCCGCTACTACCTCGACGAGGATACCTGGGGCGCCGTACTGAGCGAAGGATGGGATGCCGAAGGCAAGCTCTGGCGCGTCGCCATGGGCGTGCCTAGCGTCGTGTCTGAAGGACCCTTCGTGCTGGGCAACTATCCCTGGATCACGCACAACCTGCAAACCGGGACCTGGGTCAACGGCGGCGCCGCCGACCTGGACAAGAAGGTCCTATTCAAGCAACTGCCCAAGCTGCCGTCCACCTTCTTCACGCCCGACGCGATGTCTGGAGAGGGAATTCGATGAGGGAACGACGCGCCGTGAGTCGTCTTGCACTCACGGCCTTCCTCCCGGCTTTACCGGGACTCTTGCTGGGATCTGGGATGGCTTTGTCAGCCATGCCCGCTGTTGCGGCTGACCGTTTGCTTGACCGCCCGGCTGTGGCGTCCGATCTTGCGATGCGCAGCGCCATGTTTTCGATGGCGCGCGCAGGCAAGCGGCTGGTGGCTGCCGGCGAACGGGGCCAGGTAATCTACTCGGACGACTGTGCCGTGCACTGGCGGCAGGCCGCGGTTCCGGTCGGCGTGACGCTGACCGCTTTGCAGTTCGTTGACGATCGCCTGGGCTGGGCTGTCGGTCACGGCGGCGTCGTGCTGGTTACGCGGGACGGCGGCGCCACTTGGCGGCGTCAGCTCGAGGGGGGTCAAGCGGCGCAGTTGGCAATGGAATCCGCGCAAAGGGCGCTTCAGGACGCGCCCGCAGCCTCAGAAGGCAACACCGCCGCGAATGAGAGCCGGCGCCTGGCGCTGCGCGATGCGGAGCGCCTGGTCAGGGAAGGCCCTGACAAACCTTTGTTCGCACTGCACTTCTGGACGCCGCAGCGGGGCATGGTTATCGGCGCCTTCGGGCTGGCGCTGTCCACCTCGGACGGTGGTTCGAGTTGGCAGTGGATGGCCGACCGCATTCCGAACCCCAAGGGCCTGCACCTGTACGCCTTGCACGTGCGTGGCGACGCTGTGTTCATCGTCGGCGAGCAGGGCTTGATCCTGCACGCGCCCAATGCCGAGAGTCCGTTCTCCAAGGTGCCCAGTCCCTATGCAGGGAGCTTCTTCGGCGTCATGCCCACAGCACCTGAGGGCGGGGCCGAGATCTTGCTGTACGGCCTGCGCGGGAACGCCTTCCGCGGCGCCGCCGACGGCAAGTCCTGGGTGCCCGTGCCCACGGGCGGCGCCTCGTCGTTGATCTCGGGCCTGACCGTGGCCCGTCAAGACTTGCTGCTCTTCGATGCCGATGGCCAGGTGCTTCGGTGGCAACCTGGCACCTCGGCGGCCCGCCGCGTGGCGGCCTCACCCGTGGCCGCGGTGCATGCGGCCGTAACAGCTTGCGAGGGCCATATCGCGCTTGCAGGTGCGCGGGGCGTGGCGGTGGTGGATATGAATAATTTCAACGGTGCAACGGGGCAGCGATGAGCGTTTCCACTGAGAACGCGGGCGCTGATTGGCCCGTCGTCGCGCAACTGGCCCAGTTCGACCGCCACTCCGGCTCATGGGTCGAACGGCTGTTCTTCAACCATCGCGCGTGGATTGTCGCGGCCTGCGCGTTGCTGACGCTGGTGCTCGGCGCCAGCGCGAGGCACCTGACACTCAACGCCAGCTTCGAACGCATGATTCCGGCCGGGCACGAGTTCGTGCGCAACTATCTGGCCCATCGTGAAGATCTGGCCGGCGTGGGCAATACCCTGCGTGTGGCGGTGCACCACCAGAGCGGGTCGATTTACGACGCCGACTATCAGAAGACCTTGAGTCAGTTGAATGACGAAATCTTCCTCATTCCCGGCGTAGACCGGCCCTTCATGAAGTCGCTGTGGACGGCCAACACGCGCTGGCTCGGCGTGACTGAAGAAGGCCTGGATGGCGGCCCGGTGATCCCTGATGCCTACGACGGATCCGCCAATGCCTTGCAGGAGTTGCGGGCCAATGTCGAACGTTCGGGCGAAATCGGTCGGCTCGTTGCGCCGAACCTGCAGTCCAGCTTGGTCCTTGTGCCCCTTCTTGCGCGCACCAGTGACGGCAACGCCCTGGACTACCGCGCGTTGTCGCAAAGGCTGGAGCAACTCCGCACCAATTACGAAAGCGACAAGATCAAGATTCACATTACCGGTTTTGCCAAGATTGCCGGTGACCTGATCGACGGACTCGCCGCCATGGCGGGCTACTTTTTGCTTGCACTGTTTCTCTGCACGGCGGCTCTCTACGCCTACACGCGTTGCGCCCGCAGCACGCTGGTGGTGATGGCCTGCTCGCTGGTGGCGGTGCTGTGGACCCTGGGTCTGCTGAGTTTGATGGGCTATGTGCTCGATCCCTACACCGTGCTGGTGCCTTTTCTCGTCTTTGCCATCGGCATGAGTCACGGCTGCCAGAAAATGAACGGCATCGCCGCCGACGTGGCGCGCGGCACGCACAAGGTGGTGGCCGCCCGCTACACCTTTCGGCGACTGTTCATGGCGGGGCTTACCGCGCTGATGGCCGATGTGCTGGGCTTCGCCGTGCTGACGGTGATCGACATCCAGATCATTCGCGACCTGGCCCTCACTGCATGTCTAGGCATGGCGGCGCTGATCTTCACGAACCTGATCCTGCTGCCGATTCTGTTGTCCTACACCGGGGTCAACGCCAGCACAAGAGAAGACGGGCGCCTCGTCCTGGCACTGTGGCGAGCCCTGGTGCGCTGCACCCAGCCACGCGCTGCGCGAAACATCGTGTTCGTAGCTGTCCTGCTGGGCGCGGTGGGAGTGGCCGGCAGCCTGCGCCTGACGGTGGGCGACATCGACCCTGGCGCGCCCGAATTGCGCGCCGACTCACGCTACAACCGCGACAGCGCCTTCATGGTGGGCAACTTTCCCGCCAGCAGCGACCTGCTGGTGGTGATGGTCAAGACACCGAAGTTTCTGTGCACGCGCTACGATAAGTTGGTCATGGTGGACGCGCTGGAGTGGCGACTGCAGCAGCTTGAGGGTGTCGAGTCGACCAGCTCCTTTGCCGGGCTGGCCAAGCGCGCCGCAGTGGGCATGAACGAGGGCAACCCGCGCTGGTACGAGATACCCCGCAATCAGGAGACTCTCAACTCCATCACCGCACGCGCCCCGCGCGAGATGTTCAATCAGTCCTGCGATCTGCTCGCGGTGTATGTGTACCTCAGCGACCACAAGGCGCAGACGCTGGACCGCGTGGTGCAGGCAACCCAGGCCTTCGCAAACGAGCATGACGAGGGTGAAACACGGATATTGCTGGCCGGCGGCAGCGCTGGAATCGAGGCAGCGACGAACATCGTCGTGAAACAGTCGAACTGGATCATGACAGCGCTCGTTTACCTATGCGTCACGCTATTGGCCTGGTGGACCTTCCGCTCATGGCGTGCCACCCTTTGCGCGGTACTCCCGCTGATGTTGACCACCGTCGTGATCGAGGCCTTGATGGCCGCATTGGGTATCGGCCTGAAGGTGGCCACCTTGCCGGTGGTAGCCCTGGGTGTCGGTATCGGTGTAGATTATTCGCTCTATGTACTCAGCGTCACGCTGGCATCGCTGCGAATGGGGCACGACCTCGGCGAGGCCTATGGCCGGGCGCTGCAGTTCACCGGGCGTGTAGTCGTGCTCACCGGGTTGACACTGGCAGTGGCGGTCGGCGTCTGGGTCTTCTCGCCGATTCGCTTCCAGGCCGACATGGGCCTGCTGCTTGGGTTCATGTTCCTGCTGAATATGCTGGGTGCCTTGATCCTGCTGCCCGCCTTGGCGCACTGGCTACTTAAACCGACCGCGCGCCGACCGCTCAAAAATTCATCCACCAAAACGAAACTCGAGGCAATTCCATGAGCACACAACAAACCCTGTCAGTAGAAAACGTCGCACTGATTCTCATCGATCATCAAGTGGGAATTATCGATTGGGTTCAGTCCATCGACAACCGACTGCTCAAGCAGAACACCAAGGTCATGGCCAAGACCGCCAAGGCTTTGGGCATCCCGACCGTGCTCACCACCAGCTTGGAGCAGGGATCCAACGGCAAGCTGATCAAGGGCATCACTGAAAGCTTTGCGGGCCATCCCTGCTTGCAGCGTCAGGGCATCGTCAATGCCTGGGACGATCCGCGTTTTGTCGCGGCGGTGCAGAAGACCGGTCGCAGGATACTCATCATGGCCGGTGTAACCACCGATGTGTGCCTGGTGTTCCCTGTACTCAGTGCACTTGCGGCCGGTTTCACTGTGTATGTATTGGGCGACGCATCCGGGTCCATCACCAAGATGTCGGATGACTTCGCCCTGGAGCGAATGGCCAGGGCTGGCGCGGTGATCACGAGTACCCAGACCACCGTCGCCGAGTTGACGCACAACTGGAACGGTCCCAACGGACAGAAAGTCGTCGGCGTGCTGCTGAAGGACTTCCTGCCCTTCCATCTGATGCGTTTGCCCATACTGCGCCGCTTGCGCATGATCGTCGACTTCATCTTCAACGGAAAACGCTATGAGGCGGAATTTCGGAAGACGCCTGCCGACCGCGCTTGAACCCAGGGCTTGCGCAACGCGGCCCGTCCTCCATGCTCCAGCGTCATTCCAAGAATCAGTAGCTGTGATTGGTCAAAGCGTTGAGCGGCCGCTAGCCTAGGCGTACCGAATCAACGGCGCTTTAGGAGGAAAGAAGATGGCGGAAATTTTAGGGCTGGGGGTGTCGCACTATCCCCCTTTGAGCGGGCGTGACGCCGACATGGCCAACCCTCACCGCGGACGCATGGCCGACCCAGGAATTCCCGCGGCAGCCAAGGACACGGCGACCTGGCCGGCCTTCATGCAGCAGGAGTGGGCGGACCCGCTTGCAGCGGCGAAGGCTCACCGCGCTGCGATGCGTGTTGGATTGAGTCGTGTGAAGAAGGCACTTGACGATTTCAACCCCGACTTCGTCTTGATCTGGGGCGATGACCAATACGAGAACTTCAAGGAGGACATCGTTCCTGCCTTCGCAGTTCTGGCTTATGACGATATGACGGTCTACCCTTGGAAGCATGCCAGCGAGTCGTCCCTGATGGCCGCCGATGTCGAGAATGAATGGGGCGGCGGGCGGCCCAACGAATGGGGTGAGCGCGGCGACACTGCGCGCCTCCTGCGTGGCCATCCGGAGGCCGCCAAGCATATTGCCAGCGGACTGCTGGATGCCGAGTTTGACATCGCCTATGCCTACAAGCCGCTGCACCACCCCGGGCTGGCTCACTCCTTCCTCAACGCGGTGCTCTACCTCGACTATGACCGAACCGGCTTCCCCTGGCCGCTGGTGGCCATGCCGATCAACTGCTATGGCCGCAAGATCATCAGCTATCGCGGCTTTGTCAGTCGCTGGTCCGATCGCGGCCGCCCGCCGGATCCCCCGTCGCCTTCGCCGAAGCGATGCTTCGACATGGGTGTGGCGGTCGGCAAGATCCTGCGCGATAGCCCCTGGCGGGTGGCGGTGATTGCCTCATCGAGTTGGTCGCATGCCTTCCTGGTCGACAAGACCTATCGCCTGCAGCCCGACGTCGATGCCGATCGGCGCCTGTACCAGGCATTGGTTGACGGCGACTACGACCATTGGCGCAATTACAAGCTAGACCAGATTGAGGAGTCGGGCCAACAGGAGGTGCTGAACTGGTTCGCGCTGGCCGGCGCGATGAAGGCGGTCGGTGCCAAGCTGGAATGGTCAGATTTCGTCGAGACCCGCATTCTGAACTCCAACAAGATCGCTGCTGTCTTTTCGCCCGCCTGAGGAGAATTAATTTGGACTACAAACTCTTGAGTTACCTCGGCCCGCAAGGACAAGGCATGGCCGCTATGCTGGTTGGTCAGCAGGTCTACCCCATTGCGGCGCTGCCCGAATTGGCGGCTTGCCCCACCATGCTGGACGTATTGAACGAGTGGCCGCGCGCAAAGGGCTTGCTGGACAAGGCAGCCGCCACGATCGCGGCGACTTCGGCCGTCGGCTTGCCACTGCATGAGGTGGTACTGCTGGCACCGGTGCCGAATCCTGGCGCCGTGTTTTGTGCCGGCGCCAATTACGCCGATCACATGGAAGAGATGCGCGCGGTGGCAAAGATGCCGTCCACGCTGACGACACAGGATGTACTGGGCGATGCTCCCTGGCACTTTGTGAAGACCACACGCGGCAGCGTGGTGGGGCCCGGAAGCAGCGTGGTCAAGCCCGAGGGATCGAAGATGTTCGATTGGGAGATCGAACTCGTCGCTGTCATCGGCGCGCCGGCGCGCAACGTGTCAGTGGAACGCGCGCTGGAGCACGTGGCGGGCTACACCATCGCCAACGACCTCTCGGCTCGCGACAAGGCCACGCGGCCGAACATCCACATCTCGGTGCCATTCCGTTGGGACTGGATGGCCCATAAATGCTTCGATGGTTCCTTCCCCTGTGGGCCATGGATCACGCCGGCCGATCAGATTCCAGATCCGCAACAACTGGGCCTGAAGCTTTGGGTCAACGACCAACTGATGCAGAACTCGAACACCAGCCGCATGATCTTCAACGTTGCTCAGCAGATCGCGCACTTGTCGAAGAATCTGACCCTTAACCCGGGTGACCTCATCGCCACGGGCACGCCGGCCGGTGTGGGGGCCGGCCGGGGTATCTCCCTCGCTCAGGGGGATGCCTTGCGCCTCGAGATTGAGCGCATCGGCGAGTTGCGCCACTCGATCGCGCTTTAGCAACGCTTTTACGAAGCCGGGAACGCACCATGATTTTGGGCGCCGGCCGCACCGCCGTGGCTTTCTGACCCGCAAACGCGCCAATAAAAAACAAGCAATCAAGGAGCACATATGGAACGGCATGACATCGACCCGCCTGATATCTTCAGGCACCCGGCTTTCAAGCGGGTGGTCACCGTTCAGGGCGACATGAAGTTGGTCTTTATCGCCGGACAGACTGCCTCGGACGAGAACTACGACTGTGTTGCACCGGGCAATTACAGAGCCCAGTACCTCCATGTGATGAACAGCCTCGACATCCAGCTAAAGGCCGCGGGCGCCACATGGGATGACGTGGTGTTTCGCCGCATGTTTGTGCTCGACGTTGACGAATTCGCCAAGATCTATTGGGACAAGACCCTGCCTACATACGGCGATGGCAGGCCGCCCAGCACGTTGATCGGCGTGACCCGCTTGTCGAAGCCGGAATTCTTGGTTGAGATCGACCTGATGGCGATCGTTGATCCCAGCAAGTAGGCTCGGCCACGGCGGAGCCATGGCAATCGCCGCAGTGGGCTACGCGCGCGGCGAATACGGCAGCTAGTCGGCCAGCTTGGGTGTGCTGTCCGATTGTTTACTGCTGGCGGTCCTTGTGTTCACGCGGCTCAGACCGTACCGCTATCCGCGGCATGCAGCCTAGGTCACGACCAGGCTGGCCACAACCTCAAAGTGACTTTTTACTTTTCCGCCCCTGCCGGGCTTCATCTCTAGGAATGAAAACATGAAACAAGTGAGCCATCAAAACACAACTGGTACAGCCGCAAAAGTGGGGGCCGCGCTGTTTTTTCTCTGGGCCGTGTTGCATATCTGGGTCGGGTATGAGGGCGTGTACCAGTACCTCAGCAGCGGCACGCAGGGTCAATGGAATATGGTGATCGGTGGCAGTAATGCCCCACGTGCCGCGTTTCAGCACAGCACCGATGCCATGACGGCGCATGCCCAGGGTCAACTGCTGGTCAATTTCTGCATCGATGTCGGCGGCTACGGCGTGCTCGGGCTCTTCGTGGGGTGGCTGATCTGGGCACAAGCCTCCTGGCTGGGCTACTTCATTGGCGTTTTCGTCATCGGCATTGGCGATCTAGCCTTCCTTTTCTCGCTGGTGACCTCCGGCATCATCGAGTTCAATGCTGGTACCCTGGGCGGCCCCATCATTTGGTTTCTAGCATTGCTGATTACGCCATTTGGCCTACCTGCAATGCGCAAGACAACAGCGCATTTAGGATGATGACAATGAACGATAACCAAGCTATTTCTCTGCGCAGCAAGGGGCAGCGTCACGGCCCCATCACACGCCTGGTGAGTCCGGGTGACATCGGTGAGCTGATCAAGCCCTTTGTCTTTCTGGACTATGTGGATGCGCCGGGGGGGGCGGGTCCGAAGTTTGGCTTCCATCCTCATTCGGGCATTGCAACTCTGACCTACCCGCTGACTTTCGACATTGAACATGAGCTATCCACGGGGCAGGTGGATGTGGTTCGACGTGGGGGTATCGAGTGGGTTGTAGCCGGCAGTGGTGTGTGGCATCGTGCGCAGGCTCTGAACGGCGACGGCCTGCAGGCCTTTCAGGTCTGGTTTGCCCTGCCGCCATCTCACGAAGCGGCGCCGGCTTCGACACAGTTCTTGGCGGCGGCTGACGTTCCCCAGTCCGGGCCCGTGACGGTCTTGCTGGGTTCGTTCGGCGGCGTCGAAAGTCCGATTTCTGCACCATTGGATGCCAACTATCTTTGGGTGCAGTTGAAGGATGGCGACCACTGGACTTATGCGCGGCCGCCAACCCACCAGGTGGCCTGGGCATTCGCACAGACTGGAACTCTCGAGGTCAGCGGTGAACAACTGGTGCGCGAACTGGCAGTGTTCTCGGAAGACAGCGGCAGCCTGCATTTCCGTGCCCACGGTGATTGCGCATTCATGCTCGGGTCGGCCGCCAAGCCCACTCAAGCTCTTGTCCTGGGCAGCCATTCGGTCCATACCGATGCCGCGGCTCTGGCAGCCGGTGCCCGGCGCATCGCGGAAATCGGCGAACAACTTCGGCGCGACGGGCGGCTGCAATGAGGCTTGCAAGGTCAACGAGGAGGCAAGGCGATGGTCAGCACATTCAGGATGAATACGGCCGGATCCTCGCGATGATGTCGCCGCAACCCTATGGCGGAGACTGCGGGTGTTAATCCCACGTCAATACGTGCCCATTCTCCAGGTGCCGACGCTGGCCCACGGCCTGTTCACGTTGACCGAGGATGCCGCACAGCACTTCACGCTCCTGGTGTTCTATCGCGGCCTGCACTGTCCCGTCTGCCTGAAGTACCTGCTGGAGCTGGGGCGCTCGCGGCCCGAGTTCGAGCAGCGCGGTGTGAAGGTCATCGCGATCTCCGGCGATGTTCAGGGTCGCGCCCAGGCGATGGCGGACAAGCTGGGCGCCCCGGGCCTGCGCATCGGTTACGGCCTGGGCCTGGCGACAGCGCGCGAGTGGGGCCTTTACATCAGCACGTCACGCGGCACCACGTCCAACGGCCTGGAGGAACCGGCGTTGTTCTCCGAGCCGGCGCTGTTCATCGTGCGCCCCGACGGCACGCTGTACTACGGCGCCGTACAGACGATGCCCTTCGGGCGACCGCACTTCGTTGAAATTCTTGCGGCGCTGGATTTCGTGCTGACCAAGGACTACCCCGCCCGCGGCGAATACAGCGGCGCCGTCTGACAGCGACGATAGGCCGTTGCCCACGCGTCTATTTGCCGGGGTCCACGACCGCCATCAGGTCTATCTCGACCAGGAATTCCGGCTTCGACAAACGGGTCACGCCGATCAGCGTGCTGGGCGGCCTGCCGTCGCCGAAAGTGGGCAGGGTCTTGTCCCAATAGATCTTGGCGAATTCGTCGACGTCGAGCACGAACATGCGGCGAAACACCACGTCGTCCCAGGTCGCGCCGGCGGCCTGCAGCTGAATGTCGAGGCTGTTCATCACGTGCAGGTACTGCGCCCGGTAGTCGCCCGGCGCCACGCAGTCGTAGTTCTCGTCCGAGGCCGTCTGCCCGGCGATGAAGACCAGCTTCATGTCGCCTTGAACGGTGACCACGCGCTTGAAGGCTGGGTGCTTGAAGATCGCCGGCGGGTCAATGTCATGGCGTTCCATAGGGGGCTCCTGGCTGCAGGGTTTCAAAGATGCCGGCGATGTCGCGGTCGCCGTGGCCCTGGGCCACGGCTTGACGGAAGACGCTCTCGGTAAGATCCAGCAGTGGGCGTTCGCCTTGAGCGATCCCGCCCAGCGCGTCGCGCAACAGATCGAAGTAGCGAATGAACGCGGGCATGTGACTGGGGGCGAATTGGCGCGCGGCCATCATGGGCCCGCGAATGGCCAGCATCGTCGAGCTGCCCGCCGAGGTCTTGAGCGTTTCAACCGTGGACTGAAGTTCAAGCCCGAGGCTGTCTGCCATTCGCAGGGCCTCGGCGGCAGCAAAGGTGTGCACGCCGACCAGGTAGTTGGTGACGAGCTTCATCTTGGTGGCGTTGCCAAAGGCACCCACATAGCTGGTGGCGCTGGCAAATGCATTCACCATCGGCAGGATCTGCGTGGCCGCATCGGCTTCGCCTGCGAGCATGACGCTCGCCTTGCCGATCTTCATCATGACGGGCGTGCCGCTGACCTCGCCATCCAACAAGGTGGCCCCTGCGTTCGCAGCAACCTGCGCGGCCGCGGCCTTCGCAGGCGCCCGATGCGTGCCCAGGCAGACGACGATCTGGTCACGTCGCAACGCCGGTGCGACGGCCTGCATCACCTCGGCCAGCGCCTCGTCCGTGGGCAGCAACAGGATCAAGGAATGGGCGCAGGCGGCGGTGGCGGCTGCACTGACCTGCGGCAAACCGCCCATGCTGGCGAAGGCGTCGAGGTTGCCGCGTCGAAAGCCAGCGACCGGGTGGCCCGCCTTGATGAGCCGTTCAGCCACCGCCAGGCCGAGGTCGCCGAGACCGATGAGTCCGATTGTCTGGGTCGCCGGCGTCGTGTGTTCGTGATTCATCGCACCCCCACTGTGCTGTCGGACAAGGTGATGAACAGGGGGATGCAGCCCTCGAAGACGGTCCATTCGCGCATCTCGAACGAGACGACGCCGTTCTGGATGAAGGGATCCTGGCGGGCAATTTCCGCCGCCTGCGCCAGGGAGCCGGCGCGCAGGATGGTCAGACCGTCCAGCGCCGCGGCGCCCTGCTGCGGTGTCACAGGGCCCGACAGAAAGACGACACCTTCCTTCTCGCGCTCGATCATCCAGCGCAGGTGGGCGCCGAGGTGTTCAGTGATCATCGCCGGCTTCTCCGTGCGGCGAAGCATGACAAAGAGTTTGAGCTTCACGGACCGAGCGAGCATAACGGCAGGGCTATCACTGTCTTGCATGGAGTTCTCCGAAGGTGTAGTTGAGATTCGGCTCGGCGAGCACCTTGTTCTCGATGAAGCCGATACCGTCGATTTCCGCGCGCACCACGTCGCCGATCTTCAGGAAGACCTGTGGCGACATGGCTACCCCGACGCCGGATGGCGTGCCGGTGGCGATCAGGTCACCCGGCTCCAGCGTCATCACCGTCGACAGGTAGGCGATCTGGTCGTAGATGTCGTAGACCATGCCCGACGTACTCTCGCTCTGGCGCAGTTCGCCGTTGACGAGCAGTCGCATCGGCAAATCGTGGGGGTCGGCAATCTCGTCGTCGGTGACCAGCCAGGGACCGCAAGGGCCGGTGGTGTCGAAGGACTTGCCGATGGTCATGGTCGGCGAGCGCATCTGCCAGTCGCGCACCGTGACGTCATTGCAGACCGTGTAGCCCGCGATCACCGAGCGTGCCTGTTCGCGCGTGACATGGCGGCAGCGCTGGCCGATGACGACGCCCAGTTCCACCTCGTAGTCCAGTTGCGACGACACCTTCGGCAAGTGCACCGCGTCGTAGGGACCGTTGATGCAGGAGACCTGCTTGTTGAACCATATCTGCGTGTCGGGTACTTTCATGCCGTGGCGCAGGGCTTCTTCGACATGCTTCCGGTAGTTCATACCTATGGCGAGGTACTTCGACGGGTTGGGTACTGGTGCCAGCAGTCTCACGGCTGCCAGCGGATAGACGGTGCCGGGGGTGGCTTCCACCTTGCGCACTCTTGCCATGGCGTCTGGCCCGGCTTGCAGCAGTGCGAGCATCGTCGAGGGGATGGCGGCATCGCGCGCGGGCAGGTCGACGATATGGTCGGCGATGACCTTGCCGATCGAGGTGCGACCCCGGATGTTGAAGGTGGCGAGTTTCATGGGCGTGATGTTCCTGAAAAGTTGTGCGGCGAGGTCGGCGATTGCTAGGGAAGCTCGACGGGCTCAGGCTGCGCGGGAAAGGGATAGCGCCTTGGCAGGCGACTCAGGATGCCGAAGGCCAGTACCAGCAAGGCGACAAAACTGACCAGCGCGGGCTGGTAAGAGCCGACTTGATCGAATGAAAGACCCATTGCAAAAGGACCCAGACCCGCACCGATGGCGAAGGCCATGAACAGGTAGCCGTATACCTGGCCGAAAGCTCGCATGCCGAAGTAGCGGCTCTGCAGGTAGGCAATGAGATCGATCTCAGCACCCAGGCCGGCACCCACTAGCACTGCGCCTGCGACCTGCGCGCCAGCGCCCAGGTTAGAGGCCAGCAATAGCACGCCAAGCGCAGGCAGGGCCACGAAGAGCATGGCGACGTGGGGTGCAAAAAACCTGTCCAGTAGCACACCGCAGAGCAGCCGGCCGACAATGACTGAGGCCCCGATGCCTGAGAAGACCTTGACCGCCACCGTGGCCGGGATGCCCCTGTCAGTGAATAGCGAGAGCAGGTGCACGATCGTGCCGTTGCAGGCCATTGGCACGAAGACGAAGACAGTGACCAGCATCCAGAAACTCCGAGTACGCAAGGCCTGGCCGGCCGTCAGGCCAGCCGCGGGTTCCGCGTCCGAGATCTCATGCGCTGCCTTGGGGGTGGACGGCAGCGTGGCGGGCTCGCGCAGAAAAAGCGCCACCGCGGGAAAGGCCACGACGAAGATCAGCAGGCCCAAGCCGACGAAGGCGCCGCGCCACCCGAAAGTCTCCAACAGCGCCAGTGTGAACCTGGGCACCAGGGCCGTCCCGATCCCAACCCCTGCCATGCCTATGCCAAGCGCCAAGCCGCGGCGCCGGTCGAACGCGCCGGCGATGGCTTTGGCATAGGCCAAGGGGGCTTGGCCCGCACTGCAAAGGCCTAGCCCTGCTGAAAGTACGATGAATATCACGGCGTTGCCCGGCGCAAGGGACATGAGGGCAGTGGCGATCGAGGCCAGGGTGATGGCCGCCAGCGTGACGGGCCGCACGCCCCATCGGTCAATCAGCCTGCCGACAAGGGGCGCGCCGATCGCCAACAGCACTGTGGCCAAGGATAGTGCTGTCGATACTGTCGCCCGTCCCCACCCAAATTCTGCTGATATTGGTTTGATGAGGACCGACAGCGCAAACTGCAGGATCGTGACGCTGCTGACGCTCAACCCGAGGCAGGCAGCGAAGACAACCCACCATGGGCTTTGCAATGGCCAACGTTTTTTTTGGTTCATTCCAGATCTCCAGCAGTCAGATGGTCCCAAACACGTTCGGCCACCTGTCCGGCCCAACTGGCCCGACCGAGAGCCTCTTCAGCCGTGTAGACCGGCGCCTGATCGACCAGCCCGGAGGCGAGTACGGCAAGTTCAACACGCGCCATGTCCTCCAAAAACCAGGCCAGCGCAAGCGCCTGTTCGATCGTTGCACCCGCTGTCACGGCACCGTTTCCACGCAACATGATTCCCGGTGCATCTCCCATGGCATCGGCCACCGCGGTAGCAATGTCGTCGTCGCGCATCAGCCGGATGTCGCTCCAGAAGTGAACCTCGGGTGCGAACATGGCGCCCAGGCCGTGGCGAATTCGTGGTGCGCGTCCGAGTGCTGAAATGGCCATGACGCTGGGAGAAATGAAACGACAGACGGCGCCGATGCCGGCGCGCTTTTTGTAAATCTGCTGGTGTACGCGGACCTCGCCCAGAACGCCGCCGGGAAGTGAGCCTTTGATGGGCACCACGGAGCCTGCTTCGCCAGGCTGGATCGTGCTCAATGCGCCGGCGCGGCAAACCAGAAACGAGTCGGCATCCAGCCGCACGCTGCAATGGCCGAACGCGGTCGAAAGTCCGGCGCGAGCCATAGCCCGGGCAGCCTTGCGTACCTTGATGTCTTCAAGTTTATGTTCGCGAGTCATGTCAATCGCCTGCACTGAAGCCGGCGAGTCGGACCACGTCTTTCCACCGAGCGGAGTCGGCATGGACCGCGGCCGAAAATGTGGCGCTTGAGCTCGGCGCCGACAATTCCATGCCCAGTCGCTGCAGCAAGGCGGTGACCCCCGGTTCAGCGATTGCGGCGGATAACATCGCGTTCAAGCGCTGGATCGTTGCGGCCGGGGTCCTCGCCGGTACGAAGAATCCTGCCCAAGAGGTGACGATTGATTCCTTGATGCCTGACTCCAACAAGGTGGGCACATCGGGCAGTAGTTGCGATCGGCCGGCCCCTGTGGTGGCCAGCAAGCGCAGTCTGCCAGCCTGTGCATACTGCAGAATCTCGCCGATCGGGTTGATGCTGAACGGGACCTGGCCGCTGATCAGATCCTGCAAGGCTGAGGCACCGCCCTTGTAGGGAACATGCGTGAGTTCCAACCCCGCCGAACGGGCGAGGAGGAAACCCGCGAAGTGAGCCGCGGAGCCCGCCGACGGGCTGCCATACAGGGCCTCCTGCCGGTGGGTGCGGCACCAAGCGATCAGGTCCGGGACCGTCCGGATGCTGTCCATCAAAGCAGGCCCGACGCAGATGGCGTATGAGCTGGTGGCGCATGCAGCAACGGCGCTGAAGTCATCGAGCTCGTAGGGCAGACGCTTGTAGATGTGCGGATAGATAGTCAAAGGGAAGTCGGGGCTGAAGAGCAGCACGCTGCCGTCGGAATCAGCGTGCTTGACACTTTGGACTCCCAGCCGTCCGCCGGCACCGCCGCGGTTATCGACGATCACCGTGCGGCGCTCAAGCAGTCCGATGCGGTCGGCCAGCAGGCGGGCGATCGCATCGGTCCCGCCGCCTGCGGGGTAGGGAACGACGACCCGCAATGCCTTGCCCGGCGCCTGAGCCATCACCCGTGGCCAAACCAGGCCGGCGCCGGCGGCCGCTGCAAAGCGGCGCCTTGACACTTTCGCGTCGATCGGGGTCTTGCGCTTAGGGTTGCAAGCTGATGTCACTACTGATACGCCGAGAGTTTGGCTTGCAACCGCAGCAGCAGCTCGGCTATCTCAACCGCAGCCTTGGCTGCGCCGAAGACATAGAAGTCCGGCCGTACCAGGATGGTGTTGACGTCGTGGAGGTCGAAGTAGTTGGCATATTCGCCGGCGATGTCGATTGCTTCGAGTCCGCTGCCTGCCGGGCCGACCTCTAGGACGGTGAGCGGCAGAGTTGCTCCGAATGCCATGGCCTCGGGGCTGATCATCCCTGCGATCGACGAGCGCGTGATCAATTGCCAGCCGCTGCCTACCAGGTCATCTGCGAGGCCTTCCTTGCCGCCGAGAATGATCCGGGCCTGCGGGCCGAGCTGGCCCGTGGCCGTTGCCACCTGCCCATCCGCAGGCAAGTCGAAGATGCCGTCGGTCAAGCGCGGCGCAGGTAGTTGCGGTGGACGATGGCCCGATAGGCAGGCCAAGTCGCGCTTGCGCGCTTCTTCGGGATCGACGATGCAGACGAACCGGCCCATCGCTGCAGAGCGTTTGGTCAATTCCAGGGCATGGGGGCGGCGCTCTGCTTCGTATGTGTCGAGCAGTGCATCGGACTCCTTGCCGCCGAGCACCCGCGCGAGCTTCCAGGCCAGATTGGCGGCATCGCGGATTCCCGAGCACAAGCCCTGTCCAAGGTAGGGCGGCATCAGGTGCGCAGCATCCCCCATCAGGAAAACGCGGCCCTCTCGCCAGCGCCACAACACCTTCGAGTGGTAGACGTACATGGTGTGGCGAATCAGCTCGGCGTCGTCGCGCGAAAAGTACGGGCTGACGAGATCCCAGGTTCGATCGGAACTCAGTGGTTGGTCAATTTCTTCGGGCTTCACGTAGAACGACATTCGTCGATGCCGTTGGCCAATCGGCACGATGCTGGTCGGCCGATCGGGGTCGCAGTTCTGTCCGCAGAACTGATGCCTTTCGCTGCGACGCTTGATGCGGAAGTCGGTCACGAGCCAGTTCTGGCTGAACCCGAGGTCCTCGAAGTCGAGGCCGAGATGCCAGCGCACGAAACTGTTACCGCCGTCGGCTGCAACGACATAGCGAGCACGAACGGTCTTGGTGAGCGCAGGTATCGCCGGGCCGTTCTCGGTGTAGGCGCGCAAGGTGACCTCGGCGAACTCGGCGTCCTGGCGAATATCCATGGCCTCCCAGCCATGGTGGATCTCGACGCTCTCATGGCGGCGGGCGACGGCATCAAGTGCGTTCTCGAGCTCGGGCTGGTAGGTGTTGTAGCTGGCCCATCCTGAAACGCCGGGCCGGCTCCAGTCCACCGTCATGAGGGTCTTGCCCTCCTTGTTGAAGAAGATGTACTTCTCAGGACGGATGGCGTCGAAAGCGATCTGGGTAGCGCACCCCAATGTCTGGAAGCTGCGCATGGTCTCGTGATCGACAGTCGTGGCGCGCGGCAGAATGTAGGGGTCAGGGTAGCGCTCGAATACTGCCACCCGCAAGCCTTGGCGACCGGCGAATCCGGTGAAGGCCTGCCCGCCTGGGCCATAGCCGATCTGGATCACGTCGTAGACTTCGTCGGAAGGCTTCATTCGTTGGGTCCAACACAGATCCCAAGTGCTGACGCATTGGCAAGTGGCAGGTCTGCGGGCTCCACCGGGCAGCCGCCCGATCCCGAACAAAGCGCCCACCCCCACAGGAATAGTTCGCCGTCCTCTGCCATCAAGAGGTTGGCGCTGACCACTGAGATCGTGATGAGCAAAGCGATCATCAATTCGCCATGAGACAAGTTGGCGTCTGCTTCTGAACGAAACAGCATCACCCATGCCACCGCAGCGAGCCCGCTAAGGATCGGCGTTGCATCAATCATGGCCGCTGCGCTGCTAGTCGGCTTGCTTCCAAAGGGCCGGGCTGGCGAACTGGCGCCGGCTCTTTGTGGTGTCGATTGGGTGAGCATCAGTGAATGAATGGCGTTGGGTGGTGTATGTACGGATTTGAGATCCTGGGGCCACGGAGCGGATCGATCGGCTGGCTTCGGGGTGTTGCCATCAGCGCTACGTATGCTTTGCAGACACATGCCATAAACGCAGCTTAGCTGCGATGGAACTCGCCCGCAAATTCACAAATCAAATTCCGGGAATCAGAAAATCGAATCCATTTTTGATTGATTGAACAACCAGGCGGTGCTTCAATCCAGTAATTCGGGTTCGCCGGTTGGATCAACCGGCTCGATAACTTGGGCGGCGGACTTGGCCTGTCGATCGCGGCATTCAAGGCGATACCAACCGCGAGGCTTACCAGTGGGAGTGTGTAATTGAGCTTTGCATTGGCAACACTGAAATTCGGTCGCAAACGACAGGCCGCCATTTTCGCCAAGGACATGTTCTGGCCGGTGGTCGCTTCGGCCGACGCTGCTGGAGTTACCGTCATGCCAGGCGGGCTGTTCGAGTATCTACAGGTCTGGGGAAAAGCCTGGCCGCAGATCAAGCGGCTGGCGGTCAAGATTGAACAGGGCGCAGTACCCAGGGAACTGGCGATACCAGCGTCAAGGGCCCGCTTAGATACCCCGGTGTTGCTGCCGCGCAAAGTGTTCTGCATCGGCGCCAACTACCAAGACCACCTCGACGAAATGGGGGCACCGCCTACGCTGAAGAAGGTGAAGGGCGTGGCTCCTTTCTTCTTCATCAAACCCGGCTCTACTGCCGTGGTGGGCCCCGGCCCTACTGTGCACATTCCGGCTCGATGCAGGGACTTCGACTGGGAAGGTGAAGCTGTGGCAGTGTTTGGCAAACGCGGGCGCGACATCGCCGCGAAGGACGCGATGAGCTTTGTGGCCGGCTACACGTTGGCGATCGACTTCACCGCACGTGACCAACTCGCGATACCCGATCACCCTTTCAAATGGAATTTCGTGCTCGGCAAGTGCCAGGACGCGATGACACCTGTCGGGCCGATCTTCGTGCCCAAGGAGTTTCTCAACGGCGACCACTTTGAATTCACGCTATCGGTGAACGGTGTGCTGAAACAGCGAGCGTCCACCAAACAAATGATCTATTCGCTCAAGGAGCAGATTGCCGGCGTCAGCCAGGCGGTCACGATCGAGCCCGGCGATTTGATGCTGACTGGCTCACCCGCCGGCGTGGGCTCACCGAAGGGCGAGAGACTTCAGCCGGGTGACGTGGTCACCGTGGAGTCTGCAGCGACCGGAGCCATGCAAGTCACGATCCAGGCGGCGCTGAAGTGATCGCCGCAGCCTAAGCATGAGCGCCCGACGCCCGAATCAGCAAGCGCAGGAATGCTGACCATGACTCGCTACGCAAAGCTTGGCCAGGTTGAACTGAACGTAACTGACCTGGTGCGTTCGCGCCGCTACTATGAAGACGTGGTCGGGCTGCAGTTCGTCGGCACGGGTGCTGCTGGAGAGTTGCAGTTCCGTTGTGACGACGAGCACCACAATGTCTCGCTCCATCAGGCTGCACAGGCTGGCCTGAAGCGTGTGGGCCTGATGCTTGAGGATGTTGCGCAGTTCGCTGCACTACAGAGCCGCCTGGACGCGGCGCATGTGCCTTGGCACCTGGTGCCAAAGTTCGAGTGCAGCGCCAGGCAAACCTTGTGTGCCATTCGCATCTTCGAGCCCAACACCGCGGCTGTGCTGGAGTTCTACGTGAGGGCCGAAGACAGTCAGCGGCCCTTCGCGCCCACGGTCGCGAAGATCCAGCGACTGGGCCACGTGGTGTTCAACGTGCCCGAACCCTCGCGAGCGGTTGGCTTCTGGCGCGACGTACTCAACTTCCGCGAGTCCGACAGCATCGGCGAGGCGGTCACCTTCATGCGGTGCTTCCCGAGCCGCTACCACCATGGAGTGGCTTTCGGACGATCGACACGACAGAGCCTGCACCACGTCAACTTCATGGTTTCCGAGATCGACGACATTGGCAAGGCCCTGTCGCGCTTTCGTGCCGCCGAGGTGCCGGTGGTGTTCGGACCGGGAAGGCATGTGGCTTCCGACAGCGTTTTCCTCTACTTCCTGGATCCGGACGGTCTGACGCTGGAGTACAGCTTCGGAATGGAAGAGTTCGAGGAGGCTTGTCCGCGCGAGGCACGCCAGCTGACGCCGGGGCCGAAGATCCTTGATAGCTGGGCCTCTGTATTGGACCCCCGCGCGTTCAGCCTGGCAGGCACCAACGAGGCGCTGGCCGGCTGAGGACTGCGCCCTTCAACAATGCGGCACGTCGTCCAAGAGCGGCGCCAATCCCACAAAGGAATTCTTATGGTCGAGCTGTATCACTTCTGGAGTTCGGTCTGCTCCGTGCGTTGCCGAATGGCGCTGGAGGAAAAGGGGGTGCCGTGGACGAGCCGGTATGTCGACCTGTTCCAGTTCGATCAGATGCAGCCCGAGTACCTGGCGATCAATCCCGATGGCGTGGTGCCGACGCTGGTTCACGATGGGCAGCCGGTATGCGAGTCCTCCATCATCAACGAGTACATCGACGCGGCCTTCGACGGTCCAAGACTGGTGCCGGAAGATGCGCTCCAGGCCGCGCGCATGCGGGAGTTTGTCCGCAAGTGCGAGGTGGGTCTGGACGCCATCGCCAAGCTCACGGCGGTCAAGTACCTGTTGCCGAAACTGCTCAACCGCTGGACTCGCGACGAGTTGCTGGTTCAGGCGGCCAGGCGGCCGACGCCCTATCTGCAGGATCTTCACTCCCGTGCGCTTCGTGGGGAGATTGGCGAAGCTGAACTGAATGAAGCCCGGGTCGCGATAGCGCGGCTGATGGAGTTCATGGAGTTCGCGCTTGATCCCGGTCCATGGGTCGTTGGTGAGGCTCTGACCTTGGCGGACATAGCCATCGCACCGTACTTCTTCCGGCTGAATGCGCTCGGCGCAGAACAGTTCTGGACCCAGGATAGGCGACCTCGTGTCCACGCGTGGTTCCAGCGCATTGCGGCGCGCCCCTCTTTCCAGGCGGCCGTCTCTTGGCCAGATGAGTCAGGCGGTGGGTACGCTGAAGTCGGGTTGCGCTCGGCAGACGCGCCAACGTGAGGGCCGGAAGCGGTATGTCTGAGGCGATCGAAAAGGTCGGGCGTGAACTTGCCGCCTCCGGCGTTCTGAAGGTCGGACTGAATCTGGCCAACTTCCTTTTGGTCAGCCAGGGTGACGGACCGGTACGCGAGGGCGTGGCACCTGACATGGCCAGAGAGTTGGCTCGGCAACTGGGACTGGCGGTTGAGTTCGTTCCGTATTCATCACCGGGCGCCATGGCCGACGCGGCGCGCACCGGTGATTGGGACATCGCCTTCCTGGCGGTTGAGCTTGAGAGACAGGCGGAGATCGAGTTCACCGCGCCGTACCTGGAGGTGGACGCTACATATTTGGTGCTCGCTGGTTCGGGCATGGTGCATGTCGATCAGGTCGATCGGGAGGGCGTGCGCATTGCAGTCGTCCAGAACAGCGCCTATGACCTTGTCCTGCGGCGCAGCATCCGACTCGCCAAGCTGGTGCATGCTTCCAGCGCAGATGCCGCCTTTCATGAGTTCGAGATGCAAGGGCTGGAGGCCTTGTCCGGCCTCCGACCGCGATTGGCGCAGCAACAGGCAAAGTGGAAAGGCAGCAAAGTACTTCCCGGAAGATTCGCCGCCATTGGGCAGGCCATCGGCGTGCCAAAAAAACAAGCAGCGTCGGCAGCATTTCTGAGTCGATTTGTCGAGACCTGCAAGACCTCTGGCCTGGTGGCGAGGCTCATCGAACGCCATCGTGTGGAAGGCGTCGCGGTTTCCTTACCAAAAGCCTGAAGCGCGACGGCGCCTCGGCGCTTGCGTGGGTCAGGCAGACCCGTGCGTTCTCGGACCAGAAGTGTCGTTGCGTCCCATGCTGGTGCCTGTCCTGCGAAAGCAACCGGTAGCTGAAAAGCGCGCCCTTCAGCGGGCGATTCCGGCTGGCGTCACTGTGTGGCAGTTCGCCAAAGCCGTTCAGTTCAGGGCCGGCTTCGACAACCAAATGTTGGATGAGTTGGTGCCGGCTTAGGTTCAGCAGTCTCGATCCAGTGCTAGCCCGGTGCTAGCCCAACAAAAAAGCCAACCCTTGTGAGGTTGGCTAAGTTGTTGTTTCTTATGGTGCCGGAGAGATGAATCGAACACCCGACCTTCTCATTACGAATGAGCTGCTCTACCGACTGAGCTACACCGGCATCAAGCCTTGAATTATAGCCAGGATATTCTCATTCGGCTTGTAGATGGTAGGCCGTGACGCGTTCGACTTCGCGTTTGGAACCGAGCATGACGGCGACCCGCTCGTGCAACTGCGTGGGTTGCAGATCGAGGATGCGTTGCCGGCCGTTGGTGGCGGCGCCGCCGGCTTGTTCGACCAGGAAGGCCAGCGGGTTGGCTTCGTAGAGCAGGCGCAACTTGCCGGCACGGTGCGGTTCGCGCTTGTCCCAGGGGTAGATGAAGATGCCGCCGCGGGTCAGGATGCGGTGCACATCGGCGACCATCGAGGCAATCCAGCGCATATTGAAATCCTTGCCGCGCGGCCCGGTGGTGCCTGCCAGGCATTCCTCGACATAGCGCTGCATCGGCGCATCCCAATGGCGCTGGTTCGACATATTGATCGCGAATTCCTGCGTTTCGACCGGGATCCGCATGTTTTCAACAGTCAGCACGAA
>CANFIC010000001.1 GCA_947446685.1 Burkholderiales bacterium | reverse complement strand
TGCAGCGAGGGTTGGATTGGGTGCAGCGCGGCGCCGCTAGAATCAACGGCTTGTCACCTCCCAGCGCAACACAAGGAATACCTCATGTCATTGGACGACCGCGACGGCAAGATCTGGATGGACGGCGAGTTGGTGGAGTGGCGCGACGCCAAGATCCATGTGCTGAGCCACACGCTGCACTATGGCTGCGGCGCTTTCGAGGGCGTGCGCGCCTACAACACCGCGGCTGGCACGGCGATCTTCCGCCTGCAGGAACATACCGAACGGCTCTTCAACAGCGCCAAGATCCTGCGCATGAAGATTCCCTTCACGCCCGAGCAGGTCGAAGCGGCGCAGAAGCAGGTCGTGCGCGAGAACAAGCTGGAAAGCTGCTACTTGCGCCCGCTGGCCTGGATCGGCTCTGAAAAGCTTGGCGTCTCGCCCAAGGGCAACAAGATCCACCTGATGGTTGCCGCCTGGCCCTGGGGCGCATATCTGGGTGAAGAAGGCATGCAGCGCGGCATCCGCGTCAAGACCAGCAGCTACACCCGCCACCATGTCAACATCACGATGACGCAGGCCAAGGCAGTCAGCAACTACACCAACTCGATCCTGGCCAATATGGAAGCGACCGAGGACGGCTATGACGAAGCGATGCTGCTCGATGCCTCGGGTTTCGTTTCCGAAGGCGCTGGCGAGAACCTCTTCATCATCAAGAAAGGCGTGGTTTACACGCCCGACCTGTCGGCTGGCGCGCTGAACGGCATCACCCGCAACACGATCATGCATATCTGCGAAGACCTGGGTCTGAAGCTGGTGGAAAAACGCATCACCCGCGACGAGGTCTATATCTGCGACGAGGCTTTCTTCACCGGCACCGCAGCCGAAGTGACGCCGATCCGCGAACTCGACCGGGTCGAACTCGGCAGCGGCTCGCGCGGCCCGATCACCGAGAAGATCCAGAGCGCGTTCTTCGACATCGTGAACGGACGCAATCCGAAATATTCTGGCTGGCTGACCTTGGTCTGAGGCTGAAAATGAAAAAACCGATAGCAGTCGTCGAAGTGACCGCCAGCGACGTGCAAGGCCCCGGCGTCGTTGCCTGTCCGAATCCGAAGATGGCTTTGTGGAGCACGCACCCGAAGGTCTTCATCGACATCTCGCATGCCGGCCATGGCAAATGCCCTTACTGCGGCACCGTCTACCAGTTGAAGGCTGGCGAGATTCTGCACGGGCATTGATTTTTTCAGCCATGCCAGTCCCCAAAGCCCAGGTCTTGCTGGCGTCTCCCGAGGAGATCGAGCAACAGTTCTACGAAGCGCTGCAGCAAGCCGATCTGGCCCGCTTGATGCAGGTCTGGGCCGATGAAGAAGAGATCAGCTGCGTGCATCCGGGCGGGCCTAGGGTGGTCGGCGCGGGTGCCATCCGCACGACCTTCGAGGCGGTGTTTTCCCATGGCGCGATTGCGGTTCAAGTTGAGCGGGTGCGGCGCTTTCAATCCGGCGATACCGCCATCCACCAAGTGCTCGAGCGGGTGCTGGTCAACAGCAATGAAGGCCAGCAAAGCGCCTGGGTCATCTCGACCAATGTCTATCTGAAGACCGCGCAGGGCTGGCGCATGATGGTCCACCATGCCAGCCCCGGCACCCCGCATGACGTGCAGGGCTTGGCCGCCGACCTGCCCACGACTCTGCATTGATGGTCTATCAGGCCCCTCGCTGGCTCCCCGGTGGCCAGCTGCAGACGATCTGGCCGGCGCTGTTTGCTGATGCCGGCGCAGCTGCCAGCTTCAGGCGCGAACGCTGGGATACGCCCGATGGTGATTTCGTCGATGTCGACCGGCTCGATGCACCCTTCGGCGCGCCGCTGCTGGTGCTGTTCCATGGGCTCGAGGGCAGCTCGCAAAGCCATTATGCGAAGGCCTTCGCTGCGGTCGCCACCGCGCGCGGCTGGGGCTTCGCGGTTCCACATTTTCGCGGTTGCTCGGGCGAGTTGAACCTGGCGCCGCGTGCTTACCATTCGGGCGATTTCGAGGAGATCGGCTGGCTGCTCGATCGCTTGCGCGCCGTAAACGGCGGGCCGGTGCTTGCGGTGGGTGTTTCGCTCGGCGGCAATGCCCTGCTGCGCTGGGCCGAGGAGAGCGGTGCTGACGCTGCGGCCAATGCTTCGGCGGTCTGCGCGGTCTGCTCGCCGATCGACCTGACCGCGGCCGGCCATGCGATCGGCCGGGGTTTCAACCGCCACACCTATACCCGCATGTTCTTGCGCACGATGGTGCCCAAAGCCTTGCGCAAGCTGGCCCAGCATCCGGGGCTGTTCGATGGCGAGCGGTTGCGCCAGGCGCGCAATCTGTACGAATTCGACCAGCTGTTCACCGCGCCGCTGCATGGCTTTCGCAGCACCGAAGATTATTGGCTGCGCGCCTCGGCCAAGCCGCAGTTGCAGCGCATCCGCATCCCGGCCCTGCTGCTCAATGCCCGCAATGACCCCTTCGTGCCCGCCTCCTGTCTACCGCTGCAGCAGGATGTAAACAGCTATGTCAGGCTATGGCAGCCCGAGCAGGGTGGGCATGTCGGCTTCACTGCCGGCCGGCCGCCCGGCCGGCTGCTGGCGATGCCCGAGCAGGTCTGCGACTGGCTGGCCTCGAGCTGCTGAAGGAGCCCCATGGATGCAATCGTCGAAGCCGCGCTGAAGAAATGGCCCGCTGTGCCTCATTGCTACGGCTGGCTGGCGCTGGATGCGCGCGGCGATTGGTATATGCGCGACGAGCGGATCCAGGCGGCAGGGCCCTTTCCGCAGGTCAAGGGCAGCCGCATCGAGCATGAAAAGCTGCGCGCCTTCATCGAGCGCAATTACGCCTGTGACGCGATGGGCAGCTGGTTCTTCCAGAACGGCCCGCAGCGCGTTTACCTGCAGCTTGAGGCCACGCCCTGGATCTGGCGACTGAGCCTCAATGCTGACGCCGAGTTGCAGATCCACAGCCATACCGGCCGCGCCGCCAGGCAGCAGTCCGCCTGGCTTGACGAGCTGGGTTGGCTCTATCTGGCGACCGATCTGGGCTTCGGCTTGGTGCACAGCATGGACATGGCCTTGGCGGCCGATGCAGTGGAGGCCGGTGTTTGGCAGCCGCAGGATTGCTTGTCGGGCGAGTTGCAGCAACGCTTTGGTTTTCAGCGCGAGCCGGGGCAGACGTAAAAAAAGCCGGCCTGACGGGCCGGCTTCGGTCATTGCGCAGCTTACTTAGCCGCTACTGCCGGGGCCTTCGGTTCATCGAACTTGGCGCCGCTGCTATTGGCCATGTAGACCACGGCACGGCCGATTTCGAAGTCGCTGAAGTCGCCGCCACCTTGCGCGGTCATTGCGTTCTTGCCCTTCAGTGCCGAGTTCAGCAGCGCTTCGTAGCCGGTCTTGTTGCGTGCTGCCCAAGCCGCGAGGTCGCCGAACTTGGGTGCGCCGAGTGCGCCGGCCGTATGGCAGGCTGTGCATTGGGCCTCAAAGACCTGTTGACCGGTTTTCATCGAAGCCGGGTCAGACAAATCCTTGACCTCTATCCTGCCAACTGGCTGCACCCGCTCAGCGATCGCTTTGGCTTCCAGCGCTTCGCTGCCAGCGGACGGCTTGCTCTCGGTCGTCACATAGCTGGCCAGCATCACGATCACGATGACCGGCACGACAAAGGCAAACAACACGGCCAAGGCCAGTTGCTTGGGGGTCTTGATCGGCCCTTCGTGCGATTCTTCGTCGTGGGCTTGATTGTGATCTTGGGGTCCGCTCATGAAATCCTCGTAGGCCTTGGCATTGATGTTTGCGATGGAACAAATCGCGCACCCGCCAGAGCGGACCGCAAAGCCGCAGATTATATCTACGCTGTCGGCCAATGCCGGCCGACTGCCCGCCCGCTGCTAGAATGGTCGACGCTGCGCCCGTAGCTCAATGGATAGAGTACTGCCCTCCGAAGGCAGGGGTTGCTGGTTCGAGACCGGCCGGGCGCACCAACAAATGATTTCAAAAATCAAGCACTTGACGAAAATTCCGAGTGCTTTTTTATTGCAAGAAACAGCCGGTACGGAATCCATACGGAAAGTCTGTTTGAACTTTTGCATCTAAAACGGCGGATGGTTTCGTGGAAAACCCTCCCTGCGTTCATGAGTTGCCAAGCTAGGCAGGTTCCATCCCCATGGGATCGCTGCATGTGGTGTCGGAGGACGAGGGTTCAGAAATTACCTTGAATCCGGGCATCGGACACACCTTTGAGCCGAATTTCGAAGCTTGGGTGCTTGGCGACGAAGAAGACATCTTCAGCGAGTTCAACAACGAAGGCAACGATGACAAAGTCTGGAAAAATCATCGTAAGTAGATAGGGGCATCGGCTCATCCGGAAAGCGACAGCGCCAAGTCGCGAATCGGGATTCCTCTGGATTTGGCGTTCAGTCTATCGCCCGCATCCACGATGTTTCGGGGCGACGGCTGCTTCGAGGTGCAATACTTGGCCTTGAACTGCCCGTCCGTCATCATGGATGGGTCAATCCTGAAAGTGCTGTCATGACCCAAAACCATTCCCACCATGACCATGCTGACGACCACAGCGAGCTCGGCGAGATGGACTTGCGCGTGCGTGCACTTGAGACCGTGCTGACCGAGAAGGGCTATATCGACCCGGCCGCGCTTGATGTGTTGATCGACACCTACCAGACCCGCATCGGCCCGCGCAACGGCGCAAGGGTGGTGGCCCGGGCCTGGGCCGACGCTGATTTCAGGGAATGGCTGCTGCGCGACGCCACTGCGGCCATCGCTTCCCTGGGCTATACCGGCCGTCAGGGCGAACATATGGTGGCGGTGGTCAATACGCCTGAGCAGCACAACCTGGTGGTCTGCACCTTGTGCAGCTGCTACCCCTGGCCGGTGCTGGGACTGCCGCCCACCTGGTACAAGAGCGCACCTTACCGCGCAAGGGCGGTGCGCGATCCGCGCGGCGTATTGGCTGATTTTGGCGTCGCGCTGCCCGAGGGCATGGGCATCAGGGTCTGGGATTCGACCGCCGAGGTGCGCTACCTGGTGATCCCGCAACGCCCGCCCGGCAGCGAGAACCTGGACGAAGTCGCGCTGGCCGAGTTGGTCAGCCGCGACTCGATGATAGGCACTGGCCTGGCCCGCTCGCCTGCGCCGCAGGATGAGATGGCGAGGCCGGCGGCATGAGTTACATCAGCCATGCCGATCTGGGCGGTCGCCAAGTCGAAGGTCCGGTGCTGCCCGAAGCCGAGGGCGAGTTGTGGCACGCCAGCTGGGAGCCGCGGGTCTTGGCGCTGACGCTGGCGATGGGCGCCACCGGGGCCTGGAACATCGACCAGAGCCGCTCCGCTCGCGAGACCCTGCCTGATTACGCCACGTTGAGCTACTACCGCATCTGGCTGGCCGGCCTGCAGCGGCTGCTGGAGGAACGCGAGTTGGTGAGCCCGGACGAGCTGGCCGCTGGCCATGCGCAGCAAGCGGCGTCGGCCTTGCCGCGGCTGCTGGCGGCCGAGCAGGTGGCCGCCGCGCTGGCCAAGGGCTCGCCCACCGAGCGAGTACCCAGCGCGCCACCGCGCTTCGCGACTGGCGACCTTGTGATCACCTCGGCGCTGCAGCCAGACCACCACAGCCGGCTGCCAGCCTATGCCCGCGGCAAGCCCGGCACCGTCGAGCGGGTGCATGGCGTGCATGTGTTCGCCGACAGCAACGCGCAAGGCCTGGGCGAGCAGCCGCAATGGCTGTACGGTTTGGTGTTCGAGGGCCAGGACCTGTGGGGCCCGGAGGCTGATACCGGCCTGCGCGTGGGCCTGGACGCCTGGGAAAGCATGCTGGACCCGCAAGTCGACCCGACGGCCAGCCGGAGCCAGCCATGATTGACATCTCAATCTGCCCCGGCCTGCCTGCGGGCGAATCCGCCGGCCCCGACAGCGCTCCGGTGTTCGCCGAGCCCTGGCAGGCCCAGGCTTTCGCGATCACGCTGCAACTGCACCAACGCGGCCTGTTCAGCTGGCCCGAATGGGCCGCAGCGCTGTCGGCCCGCATCACGGCGGCGCAGGCCGCCGGGGATGCTGACCTGGGCGACACCTACTACCGGCATTGGCTGGCGGCGCTCGAAGACCTGGTGGCTGCCAAAGGCGCGACCAGCGCGGCCGAACTGTCGCGTTGTGCCCAGGCCTGGGACCATGCCGCCGACCGCACACCGCATGGCCAACCCATCGTGCTGCAGGCGACCGATTTCAATTCCTGAGGCCTGACCTCCATGGCGACCTCGGATTCAGGCCACAAGTCTGCAGAACTTCAGAGCGACCAACCCGGCTCTGCGGTCATGATCCTGGTCTTGGTGCTTCACCGCGCCCTACCGCCGCCGCGGACGCTGCTTGTTTTTTGAGATTTTCCTGCCAGGCTGTCGTCACCCAATTTGTAGAGCAAGGCCTCTTGTAGCGCAAGCAGGCGCACCGCGGTGAGCATGAACTCCATCACACTGAAGGCAATGCCATCAATGGATCCACGCAGGCCACGCCGAGTGGCTGAAAGTGTTTGAGGTTGCTGGTCAACAAGAGCAGGCCAGCGTTTTGGGCCAGCGCGGCAATCGCGACATCGGCAAAACCTGGATGGCAGCCCTTTGACATAGCCGCATCAGAAATTTGACCCGCGAGCCGGGCGGCCTGTGCATCCAAAGGCAAGATGCGATCCGCATAGGTGGCCAACAATCCGTCGAGCCAACGGTCAAGGCGATCGGCCCGCTCCGTACCACCAGCGCGGCGCAACTTGCCAATGCCTTGAGCCATTTCCGCCACCGCAATAGCGGGGAGGAAAAGTTCCTTGTGATGGACTTGCAGCCATTCGCCCAGCGGGGTGGGCACAATGTTTCCACGCCCCGGTGCCAGAATCGAGATCACCGTCGTGTCAAGCAGATAACCATTATACAAAATCGACACCCCGAAGCGGCGTGGTGTCGCGCTCAGTCTCTAGTGGCTCAGGCAGATCCAACAAATAGTTGGCCAGGTTGGGCATTTCCAGCGGATAGAGGCGTGCGCCATCGGCAACCGACACAATCATTGCGCAGGGTTGACCATGGCGGCTGATGAGCGTGGGCCGGCCTTTTTCAGCAGCAAGCACCAATGCAGAAAAACTAGCCTTGGCCTCACGAATTTGAACTATTTCCATAGCGAATGCACCTGTGACTACATAGGGTCATTTTATACGTATCGAGCCAAGTGGCGCAAGCGAGAGAGCAGACTAGAGGTCTGAAATTTGGACACAGCCTTGAGTTTGACGTCACGGCTCGTCCTGACCGAGCTGGACGAGCACCTTCAACCAGTCTCAGGGCTGCTCTCTTGACTGCCGGCCGCTGAATTGATCCACCTGACAAGGGCCCAAACTTTGTGGGGGGACAAAGCCAGAAAGCCGACCTTGATCCCCCGTCGGGGGTTTCAATTTTTCACGGCCTCGATAAGATGGCCCGACGGGTTCGCAACATTGCGATTATAAATAGCCCGCAAAATCCTCAATTGAGTTTAAGGTCAATGATCAACCTAAGCGTGAACGGCAGACTTGTCGAAGTGCCTGATGGCGCGACGATTCTCGATGCTGCGAGGGAAGCAGGAGTCTATATCCCCACGCTGTGCTATTACCCGCGCTTGCCTTCTCATGCCGTATGCCGGATGTGCCTTGTTGATGTCGAAGGCGAAGCCCGAGCACAACCGGCTTGCGTCACCAAGGCGAAATCAGGTGATATCGTAGAAACCGATTCCAGGGATCTGCAGGAATTTCGCAAGGCAGATGCAGAATGGCTGTTGGCCCGCCACCCCAAGGAATGCATGCAATGTGAAGTCAACGGGGCTTGCAAACTGCAGAATATTGTGCGGGAAAATCAATTGGAGGACCGCTGGGAATACCTGCCGAGAGGATCCACAGAGCATCCGGAACATCGGCTGACTGACCACACATCGCCGAGTATCTGGCGGGATCTTTCAAAATGCGTTGAATGCGGCCTATGTGCTGAAGCCTGCGGTCAGGCGGGACAACAACAATATATTATAGGATTTGCCGAGCGCGGGTCCGAGCGTTTGCCCGTCAATGTTTTTGACCAGTCCCTGGCTGACACCAAATGCATCTCCTGCGGGCAATGCACCTTGGTGTGCCCGGTGGGTGCCTTGATCGAGGCACCGCATTGGCATGATGTATTGAATATCCTCGATTCACGCCGGCGTATCTCTGCCGTCCAAGTGGCGCCCGCAACAAGGGTTGCGATCAGTGAAGAGTTTGGAATGAAACCGGGCACTGTGAGTACGGGCAGAATGATCAATGCCCTGAGACAGCTGGGTTTTGATTATGTCTTCGATACAAATTTTGCTGCAGATCTGACCGTCATGGAGGAAGCAACAGAGTTTCTGGTGCGTCTGAGGAGTCAGAAGAAACTACCACTTTTTACCTCTTGCTGTCCGGGATGGGTGAACTGGGTCGAGATTAACCGGCCTGATCTTCTGCCCCACCTGAGTACAGCAAAATCGCCACAGCAAATGCATGGCGCAATCGCCAAACGCGGTCCGTTTGCAGCGACGCTTGGCCCCGATTTTGTCGAGGGCAAGCAAGAGCTTTATGTGGTCAGCGTGATGCCCTGTACCGCCAAGAAAGATGAGGCCATGCGGCCTGGTTTATCGGGTGATATAGACCATGTACTTACGACGCGTGAACTGGCCAGAATGATCAGGGCACGCGGTATTGCCTTTGATGCCTTGTCGGAAAATGGTGAATTTGACAATCCGCTGGGTGAAAGCACCGGCGCCGGACAGATTTTCGGCGCATCGGGTGGGGTGATGGAAGCGGTGGCGCGAACCGCAAGCCATTTCGTCGGTCTGGAAAACTCGCTGCCCTTGGAATGGCAACAGCTGCGCGGCGTGAGCCAGGGCGTTAAATCAACCGAGATCGCCGGCATCGGCAAGGTCGCCGTCTGCAATGGTATTGCAGCAGCCCAATATATGCTGCAAACAGAAACCTGGCGCGATGATTATGTGGCGATTGAGGTCATGGCCTGTGTGGGCGGTTGTCTGGGTGGAGGTGGCGAACCCAAGTCGATGGACCCGCTGATCCTGGAAAAACGCGCGCAGGCAATTTATGCAATCGACAAAATAGCGCCGCGACGTCGTTCGTATGAAAATCAGGAAATTCAAAAACTGTATGCCTCAGAATTGGTTGAGCCTAATTCTGTTTACGCAAAGGTATTGCTGCATACAAGCTACGCGGCGAGAAATTCCAAACGCTTGCTATTGATGCGGTTTCTCGACTGTGTCGACAGACGCGATGCTGCTGGCGCGGCCAGGCTATTTCATCCGGATGGAACCTGGTCAACGGCCTCACCTTTTGGCGATCTCCAGGGCGCTGCAGTTGTTGAAGCGCTGATCAAGAATCACTTGCCGCCGCGCAAGTATGGGCCGCGATATGAACGACATCGGATGGAATCCGCTGCTGATATTGAAAGTCTGATGGTCATAACCAGCGCGGGTGAGCGGTGCAGGTTCAGTCTGGAATTGGAATCAATACCAGAAGGCAGCCAGTCCAGAACCGTTATAAAGAGACTGGTGAGGGAGATTCTGTAAACAATAAGTCCCTATCGCCATGGTTTGACTCAAGGCTTTTTGAAGCCAACCTCCCGGATCACCTTGCAAATTTGCAAATGCCCCGAGGCGTAGAACTCGGCATGGCCGCGCTTCATCGCCTCTATATGGTCGGGCTGGGTACGCCAGGCTTCCAGCGCCTGTTCTGACTCAAACCGATAAATACTCACTGTTTCACCGTCGTCAGCAGTGAATTTCTTGACTGACTGAAAGCCCGGCATCGAGCTCACGATCTTGTACATTTTGCCAAGCAGTTTGTTGTACTCGTCCATTGAAACGCCTTCGCGCATCTCCAGATCGCCAATCACGATGATTTCATTGACCATGGGGTTTACTCCTGAGAGTTATTTGAATTTGCCGAACTTAAAAAGAACCAGGCGGGTTTTAACACCAAAATTCCGCGGCCAGCAGAGGTGGAACCCTCGCCATGGATTTTCGGGGCGCGTGGGCGCGGATCCTGCCCATTTCAGCCTGTTCGCCTGATTTCGAACGCTTGCTTGCAGCGGGTTCAGTTGGCAAGGCCGGGCCAACTCGCGGCAAAAACCGGGTAGGCGAACTAGAATCCGCCTCATGGCAAAACCGCAATTGAATTGCAGCGTGATCGTACAAGCGCTACCCGAGCAGACCCAGGCTGAGCGGGCGATCTACGCCTACAGCTACCAGATCACGATTGAAAATACCGGCGACATCACCGCGCAGGTGATTGCGCGGCATTGGCGCATCACCGATGCGAACAATCTGGTCCAGGAAGTGCAAGGCCTGGCGCTGGTTGGCCATCAGCCTTTGCTGGCGCCGGGGCAGAAGTTCCAGTACAGCTCATGGGCGCAGATCGGCACGCCGCAGGGCAGCATGAGCGGGCGCCTGCTCTGTGTCACTGAAGCCGCCGAAGTTTTTTACACCGAAGTCGCCGAGTTCATGCTGGCCGACAGCAGTACCTTGCACTGAGCGGCGCGTTTCGGGTCACTGGTCCTGGTCTTGGTGACGCTCGCCGCCTTTGCGCCCCGAGAACATGGTCCACCAGATGATGAACACGAACAAGGCCAAGGCGCCGAGGGCCTCCAGCAAGAGCAAATCCATGTCGTTGACCTCGATTTCAGCCTGGCTGCACGGATGTGCCGCCGTTGCGATTCTAGGCGGCATGGCGGCCTGCTCGACGCCGTCCCCGGTGGCCTTGCCGCCCTTGGCCAAACCGGCAGCGCGCGCGCCGGCGCTGGACAACAGCTTGCGCCAGCGCGACATGTTGCTGCGCGAGAACTCGCGTTGGATCCCGGTGGAATGGGGCGAGTTGCCGGGTTGGGGCCAGGATCACGCCGTTGAGGTCTGGCCGGCCTTGCTGCGCGGCTGCAACAAGCCGGCTGCCGGTTGGGCCGAGGTCTGTGCGCTGGCCTTCATGGCGGCGCCGGCTGACGATGTCGAGGCGGCGCTGTGGCTGATGCAGCACCTGCAGCCCTACCGGGTCGAAAGCCTTGGCGGCGACGCGCAGGGCCTGATCACCGGCTATTACGAGCCGCTGCTGCAAGCCAGCCGCAAGCCGCAAGCCGGCTTCACCGTGCCGGTGCATGGCGCGCCGGCCGACCTGAGCCAGCGCCGCCCTTATTACACGCGCCAGCAGATCGAGACCGAACAGCGTACGCGGCTGCGTGGCGATGAGCTCGCTTATCTCGAAAGCCCGGTCGACCTGGCGCTGCTCCAAGTCCAGGGCTCGGGCCGCATGAACATCGTTGATGCCTCGGGCAGTCAGCAGCTGTTGCGGCTGGCTTTTGCCGGCCACAACGACCAGCCTTATCAATCGGTCGGCCGGGCCCTGATCGAGCGCGGCGACTTGCGCCCCGGCCAAGCCAGCTGGCCGGCAATCCGCGACTGGGTGCGGCGCAATCCGCAGCGCGCGCCCGAATTGCTGTGGACTAACCCGCGCTATGTGTTCTTTCGCGAGGAGGCCATGCTCGATGCTGAACTGGGACCGCGCGGCGCCCAGGGCGTGCCGCTGACACCGGGCCGGTCGATCGCGGTCGACCGCGCCAGCATCCCCTACGGCACCCCGGTCTGGCTGGATGCGACCGAGCCGCTCAGCAAGCAGCCCTTGCGCCGCCTGGTGATGGCGCAGGACACCGGCAGCGCCATCATGGGCGCGGTGCGAGCTGATTATTTCTGGGGCTGGGGTGCGCAGGCCGAGGCACAGGCGGGCCGGATGAAACAGCCGCTGCGGCTCTGGGCGCTCTGGCCGATGGCCCCGCTGCAGACGGCCTCTACTCGATGACCTGCACGCCTTTCCAGAAGGCATAGTGACCCTTGATCGACGCCGCAGCCTCGGTCGGCTCAGGGTAGAACCAGACCGAGTCGGGGTTCAGGTCGCCGTTGACGAACAGGCTCAGGTAATGGGCCTGGCCTTTCCAGACGCAACCGGTACGGTGGTTGCTGAAGGTCGTCAATTCACGCTTCAGCGCTTCGGGGGGGAAGTAATGGTTGCCCTCGACCACCACCGTATCGGCGCTTTCGGCGATCACGACACCATTCCAGACTGCTTTCATTGCGCTGCTCCATCGCTGCTTGTACTGCAGCGACTATAGGCGGGCTGCGCAAGGCCAGTATTTTGCCCAGCCCTGAGCGCCGTTTCATTTCGGCCACAGCCACAGGACCAGCGCTGCCGCAGCGAGCAGCCAGACCGCGATCACTGCCGCCGCCGCTGCCCAGCTCTTGGGTTTTTGCAGCAGGGCATGAGCGCGCAGCCTGGCCCGCTCGAGCACATCGGGTGGCATCCAGCGAAGCACCAGCCACAAACCCAGCGGTACCAGCAGCAGGTCGTCGAGCAGGCCCAGCACCGGGATGAAGTCAGGGATCAGGTCGATCGGGCTCAGCGCATAGGCCGCGACTGCCAAGGCAGCCAGCCGCAGCAGCAGCGGCGCGAGCGGATCACGGGCGGCGAAGAACACCACCAGCACATCGGTCTTCAGTGCCGCGGCCCAGCGGCCGAGCCAGTTCCGCCTGAAGCTCAAGAGCGGTCTACTGCCGAGCCCAGGTTCAATCTCCCCACACCACCTTGCTGCGCGTCATCACCCAAGATTCGTAATGCGAGGCGTAGACCTCTTCGACATGGTTGCGCTTGACCTTGAAGGTTGGCGTGATGAAACCGTTGTCGACGGTCCAGGGCGTGGTGATCGCGACCAGACAATCCAGCCGTTCATGCGGGTCGAGCGGCGCGTTGACCGCTTCGAGATGTCGGACCAGGTCGGTCTTCAGCAACTCGCGCTCGCTTTCCGAGCGGATGCGTGCAACGGCCACAGCTGACAGCATCACCAAGCCCAGCGGTTGGCCCAGGTTGGCGCCGGTGACGACGCAGGCCTCGACATCGGGGTGCATGCACAGCCGATCTTCGATCGGCGCCGGCGCCACATATTTGCCCTTGCTGGTCTTGAACAGATCCTTGATCCGGCCGGTGATGCGCAGGCAGTTGTTGGCATCGATCGAGCCCTTGTCACCGGTACGCAGCCAGCCGTCTTCGGTGAAGGTCTGGCGCGTCAGTTCGGGCTCTTTGTAATAGCCCAGCATGACCGCCGGGCTGCGCATCTGGACCTCGCCAGATGTCGCATCGATGCGCACCTCGACGCCCTCATAGGGTGGGCCGACGGTGCCGGTCTGGTCCAGGCCCGGCAGCGTCAGGTGCGACAGCGCGAGGTTCTCGGTCAGGCCATAGCCCTCATTGATCGGCAGGCCGAGTTTGCGATACCACTCGAGCAAGGCCACCGGCATCGGTGCCGCACCGCCGGCTGCGAACTTGCATTGGTCGAGCCCCAGCGCTTTGAGCACCTTGCGCCGGACCAGGCCGCCGATGAAAGGGATCGACAGCAGTCGGTCGAGCTTTTTCGCCGGCATCTTGGCATGCACACCCTGCTGGAACTTGACCCAAAGCCGCGGCACCGAGAAGAACAGGGTCGGGCGGGCACGTTGCAGATCGGCGGCAAAGCTTTCCAGGCTGTCGGCAAAAAACACATGCATGCCGGTGCGCAACCAACCCTGTTCGACCAGCACACGCTCGACCACATGGGCCATCGGCAGGTAGGACAGCATGCGGTCATCTTCTTGCATCGGAATGCGCTTGAGTCCTGAAGTCAGGGCCCAGGCGATGGCGCCGAAACTCTGCATCACGCCCTTCGGGTTGCCGGTGGTGCCCGAGGTGTAGATCAGCGTGGCCAATTCATCGGCTTCGCGCAACGGCTCGCCTTGCAGCGGCGCCTGGCTGGCGCAGATCGAAGCCCATTGCGGATAGGATTTTTTGGCACCTTCGGGCGACAGCTCATGGCTGATGCAGGGCAGGTCGCCGGGGATGCCCGGCTGCATATGTTCCCAGCCATCGAGCTTGCCGACGAAGCAGGCTTTGGCTTCGCTGTGGCTGAGGATCTGCCTGATTGTCTCGGGCGCCAAGGTCGGGTACAGCGGCACCGAGACATAGCCCGCCATCCAGATCGCCAGATCGCTCATCAGCCACCAGGCGCAGTTCTTCGACAGGATCGCTACCTTGGCGCCGCGTTCCCAGCCTTGCGCCTGCAGATGGGTGGCCATCCGCCGCACTTGGTCGCCCACCTGGGCCCAGGTGAAATCCTGCACGGTGCCGTCGCCCATCGGTTGGGTCAGCGCGATCCGGTCAGGCGCGGCGCGCTCCCAGTGGTACAGGCTTTGCAGGGCCAGCGTGTCAGCGGGAATGTCGGACATGGCAATCTCCTCTTCAGCAGCAAAAATAGGTGGCCAAGACTAGCGGCCTCAAACGGTTCAGACTACGGGGGTTTCTCTGGGGGGCAATGATCAATGTCAGCGCCATCCCCCGGACGATCAGCCCTCGCTGGCCTGCTTTAGTTCCGCCAGCGCAGCCTCGACGTCAGCTGCCGTGATGCCCTCAGCGCGTTGCACCGGCGCTTCGCCCAGCGCAGCAGCGCCTTCGCGCTTGAGCCGCGCCACCCATTGACCGGCATCGCGGCCGCTATCAAGGCCCTGGCTTTGCAGCAGCAGGCTGCCATCGGCGGCATTGAGCTTGAAATAGAACCTGCCATCGGCTTCGCGGTATTGCTTGAACAGCGGCAGCGTGGCTTTGGCGGACTTGGCCTGGACCGCGATGACGGCGGCTGTACTGAAGCTGCGCAGCCCCACCGCCTGGCGCAACTCGGCCAGCAGCGGCGCGGCCAGGGCACGCGCTTTGGCGGCACCGGTCTGCAGGATCGCCTCGATATGGTCGGGGTGGGCCATCAGCTCGGCATAGCGCGCACGCAGCGGGCCGATCTGCGCCTCAACCAGCTCAAACAACTGCTTCTTCGCTTCGCCCCAGGCCAGACCGGCGCGCAAGGCGGCGCGGAAATCTTGCCGCTGTGCCGGGCTGGCGAAGGCGTCATAGATCGTCACCAGGGCCTGGCCTTCCGGGTCTTTGGGCTCGCCGGGTAACTTCGAATCGGTGACGATGCGCGCGATCGCCTCCTGCAGGCCGGCGCTGCCGCCTTCGAACAGGGGGATCGCGTTGTCGTAGCTCTTGCTCATCTTGCGGCCGTCAAGCCCGGGCAGCAGCGCCATGTCAGCCTCGACAGCGGCTTCGGGCAGGACGAAGAAGTCGTGCCCCTGGCCGAACAGATGGTTGAAGCGCTGCGCGACATCGCGGGCCATCTCGATATGCTGGACCTGGTCGCGCCCGACCGGCACGCGGTGCGCATTGAACATCAGGATGTCGGCCGCCATCAGGATTGGATAGCTGAACAGCCCCATCGTGATGCCAGCGTCAGCATCTTCATTGGCAGCAACATTGGCATCGACCGCGCCCTTGTAGGCATGGGCCCGGTTCATCTGGCCCTTCGAGGTAACGCAGGTCAACAGCCAGGTCAGCTCGGGAATTTCGGGGATGTCGCTCTGGCGGTAGAAGGTCACGCGGTCGGTGTCAAGGCCGGCAGCCAGCCAGGTGGCGGCAATCTCCAGCCGCGAGCGGGCGATGCGGGCCGGGTCATCGCATTTGATCAAGGCGTGATAGTCGGCCATGAAGAAAAAGCTCTCGACACCCGCTTCGAGGCTGGCGGCGATCGCCGGCCGGATCGCGCCGACATAGTTGCCCAGATGGAGGGTGCCGGTGGTGGTGATGCCGGTCAGTACGCGCTGTGTCATGTCGTCATTCTCAATGCGGGTTGGCCATTGCTTCGCCGAGGCGGATCGCGCCGCCAGCCTGCCATGCCGGGTTGAATGCCAGCGAATCGGCCGGTTTGGGGAACAGCATCACCACGGTTGAGCCGAGCAGAAAGCGGCCCATCTCCTGGCCTTGGGCGAGCGTGATTTGCTGATCTTCATAATGCCATTCGCGCAGATGACCCGGACGCGGCGGGTTGATCACGCCATGCCAGGGCGTCGCCATGCTGCCGACGATCGTGGCGCCGACCAGCACCAGCGCGAAATTGCGGCCGGCTTTGTCTTCGAACAGGCAGATGACGCGTTCATTTCTTGCGAACAGGTCCGGCACCCCACGCGCTGTTGTCGGGTTGACCGAGAACAGTTCGCCCGGCACATGGATCATTCGCAGCAACCGTCCGGCGCAGGGCATATGGATGCGGTGATAGTCGCGCGGACTCAGGTAGAGCGTGGCGAACAGGCCGTCCTTGAATTGCTCTGCCATGGCCGCGTCGCCGCCGAGCAGCGCAGCGCTGCTGTAGTGATGGCCCTTGGCCTGGAAAATCTGTTCGCCTTCAATCACGCCGAACTGGCTGATCGCGCCGTCGACCGGGCAGATCAGCCTGGCGCTGGCGAGCGGCCTGGCGTCTGCGCGCAGCGCCCGGGTGAAGAAATCATTGAAGCTGGCGTAAGCGGCAATGTCCGGATTGGCAGCTTCGGCCATGTTGACCTGGTAGCGCTTGACGAAGCGCCGGATGATCGCCGTCGTCAGCGCCCCCATTCTTGCTGACGCGACTTTGCCGGCGAACCAGGTGATCGCCTGCTTGGGCAGCAGATATTGGTGCAAGACTTTCAGGGCGTCGGACAAGATCGAATCCAGTTGCTTGAAGCGAGGCGATTGTAGGTGGGCGGTTACCATCCACCTGTCCGTACCAGTCCGGTACTCAAGTTCTGACAAGCCATGGAAATCTATCTCGACGCGAATGCCACCACGCCGGTGCTTTTCCAGGCGGCTCAGGCGGCCCGCCAGGTGATGGCCGAAGACTTCGGCAATCCCAGCAGCGTGCACAGCACCGGGCTGAAGGCGCGGGCGATGCTTGATCAGGTACGGGCTCGCGCCAGGCGTTTGCTTGACACCGGCGCCGGCCATTTGCTGTTCGTCAGCGGCGCGACCGAGGGCATCCAGACGGCGGTGCTGTCAGCGCTGAACGAGTTGCGCAGCAGGCGGGCGGCCGGTGACGACAGCGCGCGCTGGCTGCTCTACGGTGCTACCGAGCACAAGGCGGTACCCGAGGCGCTGAAGCATTGGAGCCAGTTGCTCGGGCTCGACCTGCCCTTGCTGGCGATTCCGGTCAACCGCCAGGGCTTGCATGATCTGGACTTCTTGCGTGAGCATGCGCCGCAAGCCGGCATCGTCTGCACCATGGCTGCCAACAACGAGACCGGCGTGATCAGCGACCTGGCCGGCATCGAAGCGTTGTTGCAGCAGACCGGCAGCCGGGCCATGTGGCTGGTCGACTCGGTGCAGGCGCTGGGCAAGCTCGAACTGCACCTGAGCCGCAGCCGCATCGATTACGCGCCGTTTTCCGGCCACAAGCTCTATGCGCCCAAGGGCGTCGGCCTGCTCTATGTGCGTGAAGGCGCGCCGTTCACGCCGCTGCTGGCCGGCGGCGGTCAGGAAGGCAGCCTGCGTTCGGGCACTGAAAACATGGCGGGCATCGCCGCATTGGGCGCGGTGCTGGCCGCCTTTGAGGATGGCTCAACATTCCGCGATGAGCAGACGCTGCGCAGCTATCAGGCGCGACTGGCGGCTGCGCTTGAAGCGGCCTTTCCAGGGCTGATCTTCAATGCCGAGCCGGCCTTGAGCCTGCCGACCACCTTGAATTTTGCCGTGCCGGGTCTGAGTTCGCGGCTGCTGCAGGACCTGTTCGACGCGGCCGAATCCCGGGTCAGCGGTGGTTCGGCTTGCAGCGCGGCCAAGGCTCAGCCGAGCTATGTGCTGCAGGCCATGGGTTTGCCCGAATGGCAGGCGGCCGGCGCAGTGCGCATGTCCTTCGGCCCGGTGGTTGACGAGGCATTCATCAGCGAGGCCTGCGCCCGCATCGCGGCCTGCGGCTTGTCGCTGCGCCGCAATTGCCTCAGTCCGGTCGGGAACGACCCGACCATCGGCGACGGCATCACCCGCTTCACCCAGGACGGTGCTTGCTGCTATTTGCTGGCCGACAGCGCCAGCCAGCGCTGCCTGCTGATCGACCCCTTGCCGGAGATGGTCGATGCTTTGGCGCAGGCGCTGCAATGCCAGGGCTACCCGCTGCTGGCGGTACTGGGCAGCAAGCCCGAGCATCAGCAGGCGCGCGCGCTGCTGGCGCAGTCGCTCGGCGACTTGATGCCCGCAGCCGCCTGTGATGCTTCGGGTTGGCCGCTGCACCACGAGACTTTGACCTTGGGCGCCAGCCAGCTGAGTCGGCAGCAGCAGGGCGAGGGCCCGCTGCTGCTGAGCGTGGCCGGCCAGGCTCAGCTGGCCTTTACCGGCGGCCTCGACCGCATGGCGCTTGAGCATCTGCCCCCAGACTTGCTGCTGGCGCCAGGAAGCGACGAAGAGCAGCAATTCGCCACCACCAGGGCGGTCTGCCATGCGCTGCCGGTGCTGGCCCTCGAAGGCGCGAAGCTGCAGGCCTTTGTCGATGCGCATCCGGATGCCTTGCTGGTCGATGTGCGCGAGCCTTATGAGCAGTTCCTCAGCCTGACACCCAAGCTCAATGGCGTAGCGCTGCAGGCAATGCCCTTGTCGCGCTTGCTGAACGCTTTGCCGACCTGGCTGGTCGAGCAGCGGCCGCTGCTGTTTTTCTGCCGCAGCGGCAACCGCAGTCGGCAAGCCGCGATGGCTTTGGCGCGGCTCGGCCATAGTCAGGCCTGGACCTTGGTCGGCGGGCTGGCTTTGTTGCCTTCAGCCCCTGCCGAGCAGTTCCAGCCCGATCCGGCGCTCTATGTCTGAACAGCAGGTCCACAGCAGTTTTTACCGCTTTGTCGCGGTTGCCGATCCGGAAGCGGTCGCCGCAAGGCTGCGTGAAATCAGCCCGCTGCTCGGTGGCAATATCCTGGTCGCGCCCGAAGGCATCAGCGGCGCCATTGGCGGCCCGCCCGCAGCAATCACCGAGTTCGAGCAGGCGCTGCAAAGTGACCCAGTCTTTGACGACGCGTTCACCGGCATGGCCTTCAAGCACAGCGCTTGCGTCAGCAAGCCGTTCAGCCTGATCAAGGTCCATTGCAAGCCCGAGATCGTCGCTTTTGGTGTGCCCGGCGTCAGCGGCCTGCCCGACCCGGCCCGACCCGATACCCATGTCTCGCCGCAAGCCTGGCGCGAACTGATCCAGCAGCCCGATGTGGTGGTGCTCGACAACCGCAACAGCTTCGAGTTCCGCCTCGGCCGCTTCGACCATGCGGTCGACCCCGAGGTCGCGCATTTCCGCGATTTCCCGGCTTATGTCGCCTCGCACCGCGACGCATGGCGCAACAAGCGCATCGCGATGTACTGCACCGGCGGCATTCGCTGCGAAAAGACCAGCGCCTGGATGCAGGACCAGGGTCTTGATGTCTACCAGCTCGACGGCGGCATCATCAACTACTTTGCCGAGCTGCCCGACGCGGCCAAGGACTGGCAGGGCGAATGCTTTGTTTTCGACAAGCGCATCGCCATCGACACCCATCTGCAGGAAACGGCGACCACCGCCGAACAGGTCTACGCCGATTCGGCCGACGGCGCCTGGCGCCTGGCGAGGGCCAAGCGGCTCGACCCTGCGGGCTGATGGCAAGGCCGCAAAAGCTCGCTCTGCCGATGCGCGATGGCGTCAGCGCCAGTTGCGTTGCGCTGCCCAACGGCCCCTGGGCCCTGCTGATCGACTTCCTGGTCGAGCGCATGCCGCAGATCAGCCATGCCGTCTGGCTGGCGCGGCTGCAAGATGGGCTGGTACTCGATGAAACAGGCCAAGCGCTGCGGCCTGATGCCGGTTTTTGCCCAGGCCAACGGGTTTATTACTACCGCCAGATCGCCGCTGAGCCGGTGATCCCTTTCGAGGCCAGCATCCTGTTCCAGGATGACTTGCTGCTGGTCGTCGACAAACCGCATTTCCTGCCGGTGACGCCGGTCGGGCGCTATGTTCAGCAGACCTTGCTGACGCGCTTGAAGCAGGCCACTGGGTTGGCGCATTTGACGCCGCTGCACCGCATCGACCGCGAGACTTCAGGCCTGGTGCTGTTTGGCCTGCAGCCGCAGACCCGCGCGGCCTATCAAGCGCTGTTCCGCTTGCGCGAAGTCGAAAAAACCTATGAGGCGATTGCAGCGTTCAAGCCGGGTCTGGCGCTGCCGCTGACGCGCAGCAGCCGCTTGCAACAGAGCGAAGCCTCGTTCATGCAGATGGTCGAAGTGGCGGGCTTGCCGAATGCGCAGACCCGCATCAGCTTGCTCGAGCAAAGCGGCCATGAGGCCCGTTATCTGCTGCTGCCGCTTACCGGCCAGCGGCATCAGCTGCGCGTACATATGAGCGCGCTGGGGCTGCCTATCCGCGGCGACAGGATCTACCCGACGCTATGGCCCGAGCCGGCCTTGCCCGACTACAGCGCACCATTGCAACTGCTGGCCTGCGGGCTGAGTTTCATCGACCCGGTGACGCAGCAGATGCGCCGTTTCGAGCTCGGGCGCAAGCTGGCGTTCTAGCTGTTTTCAGCCGGCCCGCTTGCGCTATGTAGATGGCAAGCAACTCTGCGGCCGGGTGCAACTTCCCGCATTGGCGGGGCTTCCAGCGAGCAGCGAGGCATTGCATCCGGACAGCGAGGATGAAAAGCGCAGCCGCTGGGTGGATTCACCGCAGAAGGGATCTCGCCGATGATGCGCGGCAAGGCAAAGCGTGCCTTTGGGTCCGGCACTGGAGATGCGGCCCGCAGCATTTGCGTATAGGGGTGCAGGGGCTGGTCGAATATATCGGGAACCGGCGCCTCTTCGATCACTCGGCCGAGGTACATGACCGCGACCCGGTCGCAGATATGCCTGACCACGCCCAGGTCATGCGAGACAAACAGGAAACTCAGGCCATGTCTGGCGCGAAGACCATCCAGCAGTTTGAGGACTTGGGCCTGCACTGAAACATCCAGGGCCGAAACCGGTTCATCGGCAACGATGAACCGCGGCGCCAGAACCAGCGCCCGGGCGATACCGATGCGCTGTCGTTGCCCGCCAGAGAATTCATGCGGATAGCGTCGCGCTGAATCAGCCGGCAACCCCACTTCAGCCAAGGCAGCGGCAACCCGCTCGTTGATTTCACTTGCGCTTTGCAGCCCATGCACTTTGAGCGGCTCGGTCAATGTTTGCGCCACTGTCCTGCGCGGATTCAGCGAGGCATAGGGGTCCTGAAAGATGATTTGCAAATGCTGCCGCACGGAGCGCATGCGGGATTTGGAAAGCCCCAGCAAGTCCACGCCCTCAAAGACGACTTCGCCGGCATCGGGTTCGATCAAACGCAAGAGACAGCGAGCAACGGTCGACTTGCCGCAACCGGATTCGCCGACCAGCCCAAGCGAGCCCTGCGCCGGCACCGAGAAGGCGACGTCTTCGACGGCATGCACGGTGGCCGGTCGGGAAAAGAGGCTGCCGCCCACCTGGAAGCGCTTGACCAACCCTTTGACGGCGAGGATCGGCGTTTGGCTCATGCGGCGACTCCGCGGACCCAGCAGCGAACGGTTCTTTCGGGCGCGACTTCCAGCAGCGGCGGGCGCATGGAATGGCAGCGCTCGATGGCCAGAGCGCAGCGCGGGGCGAAGGTACAACCGGCGCCGATCTCTCGAATCGACGGGACAATGCCGCCAATCGGTTCGAGTTGCCCGTCCCGATCGACGCGTGGCATCGATGCCAGCAGCGCTTCGGTATAAGGGTGTTTCGGGGCAGCAAAAAGTTCGTTGACCGACGCGGTCTCGACGATTTCGCCGGCATACATCACCGAGACACAGTCAGCGATCAAGGCCACCACACCGAGGTTATGGGTGATGAACATGACGGCCAGTCCGTACTCGCGCTTCAGGTCCTCGATCAGCGACAGGACCTGGGCCTGGATGGTGACGTCGAGCGCTGTGGTGGGCTCGTCGGCCAGCAGCAACCTGGGTTGGCAGGCCAGGGCGATCGCGATCATCACCCTTTGCCGCATCCCGCCAGAAAACTGGTGGGGATAGTCGCGCATCCGCTGCGCGGCCGACGGAACCCGGACCAGGTCGAGCATTCGCTGCGCTTCATTCCAGGCGCTGCTGGCATCGCAGCGACGGTGGGCGCGCACCGCCTCCGCAATCTGCTGACCTACCGGCATGGTCGGATTCAGCGCGGTCATCGGCTCCTGGAAGATCATCGCCACTTGCTTGCCGCGGATCTTGTCGAGTGCCTGCTCGGGCAAGCCGATCAGTTCGCGTCCTTCGAGCATGATGCTGCCGGATTGAATCCGCCCCGACTGCTGGGGCAACAAGCCCATCACAGCCAGCGCGGTGACGCTTTTGCCGCTGCCTGATTCGCCGACGATGGCATGGGTCTGATTGCGCTGGATCGCAAGATCCACGCCCCGCACGGCGGCATGCCAGGCCCCTTCGCTACGGAACTCGACCGAAAGCCCGCGAATTTCCAGGATCGGGGCCTCAGTCATTGCGCACCTTCGGGTCGATCGCGTCGCGCAGACCGTCGCCGAGCAGGTTGATGCCGAGCACGGTGATGAGAATCGCCAACCCTGGTGCCACCGCAAGCCAGGGCGCATCGAGAATGTTTTCAAAGCCTTCGCGGATCATGCCGCCCCAGGTCGGGGTGGGCGGCTTGACGCCCAGGCCGATGAAACTCAAGGAAGCTTCGGTGCGGATCGCAGCCGCCAGCCACAAGGATGCGACCACGATCACATCCGACATCAGGTTCGGAATGATGTGCACGACCACAAGACGCAGGTCCGAGAAGCCGAGTGCCCGCCCGGCCTCGATGAAATCGCGGTTCTTCAGCGCGATCGTGGGGGCTCTGGCGACCCGGGCGAAGGGGGCGAGTTCCGTCAGCGCGATGGCCAGCACCAGATTTTCTATGCTCGATCCCAACATCGCGACGACCATCAGGCCTAGCAGCAGCGTCGGGAACGACAGCAGAACATCAAGCAGGCTGGTGACCAGGGCATCGAACCAGCCGCCGATATAGCCCGCGGCGATGCCGATGGCTGAACCGGCGAGCATCGCCAGCGCAATCGAGCTGACACCGATCAGCAGCGAGATGCGCCCGGCATGCAGCAGGCGGGCGAGGACGTCCCGGCCGAAGCTGTCGGTACCGAGCGGATGGGCCAGGCTCGGGCCGATCAGACGCTCGACCACGTCCTGTTCGAGCGGATCGACAGGCCAGATCCAGGGCGCAAAGACCGCGGCCAGGACAACCGCGAGGAACATCGCGAGGCCGACCAGGGAAGTGGGGTTGTTGCGGAAGCGCTGTACCCAGCCTTGTGGTGCTTGGGCGACTGCCGGGGTGGCGCTCATTTGTACCTCACCCGCGGATCAATCAGGCCGTAGGCGATGTCGGTCGCGGCATTCGCGAGCACGATGAAGCCGGCGAAGAAGACCATCAAACCTTGCAGCATGGTGTAGTCGCGCAGATTCAAGGCGCCGAGGATCAGCTTGCCAAGGCCCGGCCGGTTGAAGACGATCTCGGTCAGCACCGAATTGCCGATCATCGTGCCCAGATAAAGGCCGACGACGGTGGCCACCGGGATCATTGCATTGCGCAGCGCATGACGCCAAAGCACAGCCCGGGCACCTATGCCCTTGGCCCGCGCGGTGCGCACATAGTCCTCGCCCAGCACGTTCAGCATCGATGCCCGGCTGACCCGTGTCACATAGGCTGTCATCAGGAGGCCCAGGTTCATGGCGGGCAGGGCGAGATGTCGCAGGCGGTCCAGCGGATCGTCCATTTTCGGTGCCGAGATCACCGGGAACCAGCGCAGCTCGATGGCGAAAACAAGCAGCAGCAGAATCGCCGAGACGAAGGCGGGAAAGGACAGACCTGCCAGCGAGAAAAGGCGCGTCAGCGTGTCGGGCCATTGATTGCGATGTACCGCCGCATAGGCGCCGAGCGGCACGCCGAAAAGAACGCCGAGCAGGATGGCTGCCGCTGTGAGTTCGATCGTGTACGGAAGAACCGACAGCAGTTCCGCCCAGACCGACTTTCCGGTCACCAGCGAGCGGCCCAGGTCGCCCTGCAAGATGCCAGCCAGGAAGTCGAAGTACTGCAGGTGCAATGGGCGGTCCAGGCCAAGCTTCTCGCGCAGCGCCGCCAGCGCCTCAAGTGAAGCCTGGTCGCCCAGGATCACCAAGGCCGGGTCGCCTGGCACCACCCGCGCCAGAATGAAGACCACGGTCATGGTCAGAAGCAGGGTGGGGATGGCCAGAGCGAGGCGGCGCAGCAGGTATTCGCCCATGGTCGTCTCAGGCTGCGGCCAGGGCCGGCGCAGCAAAGCGCGTCGCCGCGAAGGGCCGGATGGGCAAGTCCGTGGCGCCGCGGGTGGCGAGGTCGGCAACAGCCACGCCGCAGATGGGCCCGAGCTGGAAGCCATGGCCGGAGAAGCCGAAGACATGGATCAAGCCGGGAACCGTAGGCGAGAAGTCAAGGATGGGCAGGCGGTCCGGTGTCTCGGCCTCGATACCGCACCAGGACCTTGCGATGCGCACGCCGCGCATCTGTGGAAACAGGTCGGTCGCAGTCTGCGCCGACCTTGCCAGATTCACGACGTTGACCCAGCTTTGTTCCTTGTCGAGGTCGGCCCGCCCCTGCTGACCGCCGCCGATCAGGACTGTGCCGGAAGCGGACTGCTTGAACGACAGCGGTCGCCCCACCGCACCCACCACCGGGGTCACGAACTGAGGCAGACGCTCGGTGACGATCATCATCGAGGCCCGGGTGCGAAGCGGGAAATCGTCGCCTGCGATTGCCGCAAGCCGCCCCGCCCAAGCCCCGGCGGCGTTGACCACCAGCGGTGCGCGGTAGCGGCCGCGATCACCGGTCACGATCCAGTGGTCCGCCTGCCTTTCCAGTCCGATGACGGCCTCGCCTTCTTCGATTTGCACCCCGGCTGCCCGGGCTCTTGCACCAAAGGCATGGGTGGTGCGATAGGGGTCGGCCGCGCCATCGCTGGCGACCAGCATGGCGCCGACGCAATGCCTTGAAAGCGCAGGCACGAGCCGACGCAGTTCGTCGGTGCCAACGAGCTTTTCATGGGTGTAACCCAGCTGCGCCAGACGGCCGGCACGCTTCTCCAGCGTTGCCATTTCCTGGCCTGATTCCGCCACCTTGACCTGCCCACAAGCGGCAAAGCCGCAGTCGTCGCCGACCAACTCCTGGATGTTCTGCCACAAGGGCATGCCGAGCAGGGATAGCGGTATTTCGGCCAGGTCACGACCGAGCGTACGTACACCGCCTGCATTGATGCCCGAGGCGTGACGGCCGATATGGCGCCGCTCGAGAAGGATCACCCGTCTGCCCCGCAACGCCAATTGCAAAGCGGCTGAGCAACCATGCAAGCCGCCGCCGATGACGATGACATCTGCCTCGCGAATCACCCCGCTCGCTCCAGGTCGGCAAGCGAGGCTAGCTCGCCGAGGCTCAAGGGTTTGAGCGGAGGACGAATGCGAAAGCGACCGACTTCCGCGGGCGGCACACCGAGCGCATCGGCGAGAACGCCGGTGACGGTCGGCCCGCACATCCGCCCCTGGCAGGGGCCCATGCCGCAGCGAGTGAAGGCCTTCATTTGATTGGGCCCCCGACAGCCGAGGCTCACGGCTTCACGGATGCGACCGGCGCTGACGCCCTCGCAGCGGCAAACGATCACATCGTCAGCCGGCGACAGCAACTCGGCGCGCGGGGCAAAAAGGGCATCCAGCAGGCCTCGAACTGCATCATGTTCACCGTACTCGGCCCGCACCGGCTCGGCAAGGCGATCGCGTTCGGAGGCATCAAGGCGACCCAGCGATGCGGCCACCCCCAAGGCGGCGAGGCGGCCACGGCATGCGGCAACGCGCGCGCCACCGATGCCACCGCAATCACCGGCGACGAATATTGCTTCGACATCGGTGGCGCCAAATTCATCGGTGCGTGGCTGGAAGCAATGCTGAGCTTCATTCCAATCATGGCTGCAGCCCAAGGCCGAAGTCATATGGGTATTCGGGATCACGCCCTCATGCAGCAGCAGTCCGGTGGCGATCGCCTCGCTCCATTGCCCGCCGACCCGCCAGCGGACGCCTTCGAGCTTCGAAACACCGACGGCCTCGACGGCCTCGACCCCTTTCACATGGCGGATACCGGCCAAGCGCAGCCTGGCGAGGTAGCCCATGCCCTTGGCCAGATAGCGCCAGCCGCGCAGCGCGCCGGTTGCGTGGCTGAGCAAGGTGCTCAGGTTCGTGTGACTTGCCGTATCGAGGATGCCCGCGACGCGCCCGCCGGACGCGACCACTTCGGCCGCGTAGTAAAGCATCAAGGGTCCGCTGCCGGCGATCCAGACACCCTCATCAGGAAGCATGCCGATCGTCTTGTGCAGGATCTGTGCAGCGCCGACAGTCATCACGCCGGGGATGGTCCAGCCAGGAATGGCCACCGGACGCTCCATGGCGCCCACGGCGACGAGCACCCGGCGCCCTTCGATCAACTGGCTCGCTTTGCCATCAGTGATGAAGACGCGGCCGTCGGGCTCCACCTGCCAAACCTGACTTGAAAAGAACGCTGTGGCGCCGCTGGCGCGCAAGGCCTGCGTCAACGAAAGGCCATGGCGATAGTCCGCGCCGCGCGCCGCCGCACGACCCTCAGCCTCGGCGCGATCGACGCCACGGTAAATCTGACCGCCCGGCGCTGCTTGTTCATCGATCAGGGCAACGCTGAGACCCAACTGCCTTGCCTGAACCGCCGCTGCCATGCCCGCCGGCCCGCCGCCAATCACCACCAGGTCGAAGGGCCCGCTCATGGCTGCCTCGCGCCATGCTGTTGGTTGATGCGCATGCCCGGCCTTACGGTGACCATGCAACCCTGCTGCGAGGGTTGATCGTCGATGATCATCAGGCATTCAAAGCAGACCCCCATCATGCAGTAGGGTGCGCGCGGTTCGTTGGTGGCGGGCGAGGTCCTGGTGCTGACCAGGCCCGCGATCAAGGCCGCGGCGGCCGCGCTTGCGCCGGCCGGCACGCGGACCACTCGGCCCTCGACATGGACAAGCACCGCGTCGGCGGCTTCAGGCAGCTTTTGGAACATCGAATCGTCTCGCATGAAATGGCGCGAAGTAGTCGCCCAGTGAACCTGCTGATATGGCCTGCGCCAGGTCGGTGGCATGGGCGGCCGCCAGCGTGACACCCGAATGGCAAATGGCAACAAAAGCGCCGGGGCATTCTTCGCTCTGGGCATAGACCGGATGGTGGTCCGGCGTCAGCACGCGGATGCCGCCCCAGGTGCGATTGAGCCTGGCGCTGGCCAGTTCCGGCAGGATGCGGATGGCCCTGGCAGCGATGCGTCCGCCCACCGCAACGCTGGTCCGGTCGTCGAGGCCGACGTTCTCTTTTGACGTACCCATGAGGATCGTGCCATCTGCTGTCTGGCGGATACCGCTGCCGGGCAGGCGCAAAAACGGGCGAAATCGTTCAGTCACGAGAATTTGTCCGCGCTCGGCCACGATGGGTGCGGGCAGGCCCAGCGATTTGGCCAGCGGAACAATGCCATGTCCTGCAGCGAGTACCAACTTGCCGGCCTCGACGACGCCATGCGGCGTCTCGACGATGAAACGTTTGCCGCGGTAGGCGACAGATTTGGCGGGGGCGTCCGGGCGGTAATCGGCGCCGCTGAGTCGGAGGGCTTTGTGCAGAGCTCGCAGCAGCGAGAGCGGATTGCAATGCCCGTCGTGCGGACAGTAGGCCGCAGCGCTCACCTCACGCCCCAGTCGCGCGCCTGGCAGCAGGCGCTCGAGCGCTGCACGATCGACCATTTCGGTGTCGAAAATATCCGCTTGCGCACGCAGGCTGCTGATTTTCTTTTGCTGCGCTTCTGCCTCGGCATCGCCGAGGCAATAGACGAGCCCGCCGTCCTTGCGGTATTCCGTGCTCACGCCGGTGAGGTCCTGGAGTTGTTCGGAAAACCCCGGCCATTGGTCAGCGGAGCGCTTGGTCCAGCGCATGTACGCCGGCATGCCGCCGCCTTTCGACTGCACCCAGACAAGGCCGAAGTTTGTCCTCGCAGCGCGCAGCGCCCCGTCGCCTTCGTCCAGCACCACGACGCGGCGGCCAAGTTTGGACAGGCCATAGGCGATTGAAGCGCCGACCATGCCGCCACCGACCACGATGACGTCGTAATGGGTCGTCGGCAGCATGGCCTTCATTTGAGCGTCGTCAGCTCGCTGATCGGCGGGGCAAGATTCAGGGCGCCTTCGAGCTTGACGCCATAGTCGAGCGTGTCACGGCGCAACCAGACCTGCTGCAGGTCAAACAGCGGAACGGCGCAGATCTCGGCATTGATTTTCTCCTGCGCGGTGCGCCAGAGTGCCAGGCGCTTGGCCGGATCGGCGGTACTGCGGGCCGCGTCAATCTCGGCATCGGCCACTTTGCAATGGGAGAAATTGGTGACTTGTTTGGGCGCGCCGATTTCCGAGGCGGAATGGTAGAACTCGGTCAGATAGCTGTCGGCCACCGGGAAGCGCGCCGCACCGTAGAACACGATGGCGCTGACGTCCTTGCGGATCTGCGCGTGGTAAGTCGTGTGGTCCACGACATCGATGACAAGGTTGATGCCGGAGCGTTTGAGTTGGTTCTGAATCACCTCCATCACCGGTTGCTGGGCGTTGTTATTCGACACCACGGCCTTGATGGTGATGCCTTGAGGAAAGCCTGCTTCGGCCAGCAGCGCCTTGGCCTTGGCAACATCGTGGGGAAACTTCGGGCCTACGTCAGCTTCGCCCAGATAGCCATGGGGCACGACCGAAACGCCGGGGTGGAGCACATCGGCACCGACGAATTTCATCAGCTGCGGCACGTCGATCGCCCTTGCCAAGGCTTCGCGGACGCGTCTGTCGTCGAGCGGCTTGATGTTGGCGTTGATGAAAATCGTGCGGAACTCACCCGGCCCGAAAACGTCCACCTTGGCCCCGGTCGATTGGCGTGCCCGCTCAACCCAGCGCTGTTCGCGCTTGCCGTGGCTCAGATCGAGTTCCCCGGAAGTGAAGGCGAGATCCCGGCTGGCGTCAGACGAGATGAACTTGTAGGCGATCTTGTCGATCTTGGGCTTGCCACGGTAATACTTGTCATGGGCTTTCAGAGTCAGTTCTCGTTGCGTCTGGTGTTCGACAAATTCGAAGGGGCCGAAGCCGACCGGCTTCAACTTGAAGCCATCCCCCAGTTCCTGATCGGCCTTGCGGCTCACGATCATTCCGCCGTGGTAGTTGGACACCAGCCCCAGCAAGCTCGGGACCGGCGCTTTCAACGTGATGCGGACGGTGTAGGGGTCAAGGGCTTCCACCTTCTGGAACTGCTGGAACGATGAGGAAAAGGAGGACCGTTTGGGATCCGTGGCGCGGGCGAGGCTGTAGACCACGTCGTCGGCCGTCGCTTCCCCGTAACCGCGGTGAAACTGCACGCCTTTGCGCAGCTTGAAGGTCCAGGTCAAGCCGTCCGGAGCGCGGACCCAGCTTTCGGCCAGATCGCCTTCGATCTTGGTCGGGTCGGCGCTGCCGAGCGGGAAGCGCACGAGGCCGCCAAAGATCCAGCTGATCGGCCCTTTTTCATGCGTCGAGGAGGTGCGGTGCGGATCAAGAGTGGCGATGTCGGTCGTTTGCGCGCCGACCCGCAAAATCTTTTCCTGAGCCGCCGCTGGCAGGCTGAACGAACCGACGGCAGACAGCAGCGTGAACCAGATTGCAGCTGTTAACTTGTATGGACGCATCATTGGTTATGCCCTCCTGGTTGACTTTCTGCCCGGATCTTATGAAGCAATAATCAGCCTGTCAAAGGCTATATTTTCGGCTGTTCAGAACCAAACGTTATGGCTTTGCCGGCCAGCGCCAGGCGCAGGTCATGGAGTTCACCGGCACGGAGTTGATCGATGGCCTGAAGGAATTCCTGCTGTTTTGCCGGCGCGAACAACTTGCGGGTCGCGATCAGGAACTTGGTTTCCAGTTCGGCCCATGACAACGGGGAGTCAGGATCACCGCGTGGTGTGGTCACGGGGGATTCGAAACGGCCGGCCGCGGTGGTCACAAGCACTCGTGCGGGTGACTCGGCCGGAAACCGCAGCTCGATCGAAGGGTCGCGATGCAAGCTGACTTTCCTGGAGATGCTGCGAACTTCGGCATCTGCAAGCAGCGCAGTCTCCAGCGGCAGCAGCGACTCGAGGCCATGGACGGCGCAAAGGCCGATACAAAAAGGGACGCTGTATTGCGCTTCGATCAGCGTGCGCGGCGCGGCCAGATTGGAAAGGTTGAAGGTCCCGGAATAGGTATGGACCTCGATCTTGATGATCTCGCGCGCCTCGATCTTGTGCCTTGCGAGCAAGGCCGCGAAGGCGTCAACCGGCGCATGGACGTGGCGGCAGCAGGCATAGGGCTTGAAGTAGGTTCTGTCTATGCAGGGCGGTCCGCCAAGTCCTGCCGTGATGCGTTCTGATGCAAACAGCTCGGGGTTGTCGAAGATGTCCAGCGGACCGGTGAAACCAGCTTCGGCCAGGTTCAGCGCATTCATGCCGGCCAAGACCCCGAATGGAATGCCTTCCTTCACATCGCTGCCGACGAGGCCGGCTTTTCCAGGCAGTGAAGGCGCGGATTGGACCGCGATCGACAGCGCATGGGCCAGTTTTTCCGGGGCAGTGCCGCGCAACCGGCCAGCGGCCGCGATCGCGGCATAGGCAGACCAGACGCCGGAAGCTGCATAGGCCGGCCGCGCCATGGCTACGCGAACACCCACTTCATAGCCGGCAACGACCGCAGCGATGAAGGCCTCAGCCGATGTGTTGTCGAGCGTTGCCGCCAAGGCTGCCGGAATCACGGCAGCGCCCGGATGACCGCGCGCGAGTCGAAAACCATCATCGAGATCCAGGATCGAGGCCGCCGCGCTATTGGCGAAGGCCGCGCCCGTGGCGCTGGCGCGTTCGCCCGTGAACCAGATGGCGGTGGCGCCAAGGCCATAGTCGCTCACGGCCAGCTGGCGGACGGCATGCACCGCAGGGTGTTGATGTCCTGCCGCTGCGGCGGTCAGCAGGTCCAGCAGGCAGCGGATGGCGCCCTCCCGCGCTTGCGGGGGAAGTTTGTCCGCGCGCAGTTCGTGCACATAGCGGGCGATTTTCTGGCTGGTTTTCATCGTTGCAGGCCGGCTGGGTTGGCAGTCAAGAAGCGCCATAGCAAAACTCGGTCGCTCCATCGCGCGCTTCCCATTCGGCGGCGATAGTTCGCGACATCTCGGCAAAGGCCTCGGCAATCACGGAAAGGCGCCGTCCGCGCGGCATGACCATGATGATGTCTGACTCGATTCGCGGCCGAAAGGGGCGCACCACCAGGGCGGGCGCGAAGGCCCCGATATAGAGCGGGTTCACGATCGATACGCCCAGCCCTCGTGCGACGTAGGCACAGATGCTCGGCGCCATCGGTGCCTCCATAGAAATCGTGCGGCTGACCTTGGCATCGTCGAAGGCCTGATCAATCCGGCGGCGGATCGCGGAATCATGGCGAAACGAGGCGAAGCGCTCGCCCGCAAGGTCCTTGCAGCGGATCTCCTCATGCGAGGCCAGCCGATGTCCATGCGGCAGGATGCACACCAGTGGAACGCGGCATAGCTGCTCGCTGCGCAACTCGGGATGCTCCATCGGTATCACCGAGTAGCAAAGCTCGACCCGTTGTGTGACCAGCTGCTCGACCAGCTTGGGCGTTTCTTGCGATTGGAGCGTCACCGAAATGCCCGGCTGCGTCATCGGCAAGCGGGCAAGAATCTCCTGCGCGAACCCGGTCGAGAGCGCCGGCATGACGCCGACGGAAAGCGACCCGAGTTGCAACGATTTGATTTCCTGCGCAGCCTGTCGAACGCGCCCTGCGCCCTGAAATATCCTCTCTACCTCCTCGTAGAGGATGCGGGCCTCAGGCGTTGGCGAAAGTCGCCCGCGATCGCGGACAAACAGCAGCAGGCCTGCGCCGCGCTCGAACAGTTGCAGCAACTTGCTCACCGCCGGCTGGGAAATGCCCAGGCGAACGGCCGCCTGAGTCACCGTGCCGGTCTCCATGACGGCCTTGAAGGCCTCGATCTGACGCAGGTTCATGGTGGACGTTTGCTTGCTGTGGTCAGCCAGTTTCGAAAATCCAGGACAACTCCCTGCAAGGCGAAGTCATTGGCGCGCTGGTACCAATCGTCGGCACCCGCGGCTGGGGTACGGTAATCGAACCAGTCAAAGTCGGCGAAATTCCGGGTCGGCAAGCCATTGGACGAGGCGTAAAGGCCGATGAAAACACCGGTGTAATTGAAGCCGCTCAGGACGGCGGGCGAGAGCGACCTGCCGTCGATCGATGGCCCGAGCCGGATCCATTGCCTGGCGTCGCTGGAAAATTCGAATTGGTAGGACAGATAGTTGCCTGTGACCCGCAGCAAGACCTTCGACGCCGCAAACAGTTGTTCGGCCAGTTGCGTCCGGCCTGCAGCGTCGAAGCGGCTCAGTCGCAAGGCGGTAAGTCCATCCGCCCGGCGGGCCAGAGTCAGGGAATACGCTGCCTGGTCTTTCTGGATCAGCACCAGCCCGGCCTCTTCCTGGGCTTGGGGCACAAATTCAAGCTGGGTTGAAGCAGCGAATTGGAATTGGCGCTGGCGTATGCCGACGAAGCTGTACTGGGCTTTTTCAGCGAGGGCGGCCGCTTGCAAGCGCAGGCGCAGCGAGCCCGGCTTGGCGCTCAGGCTGTGGAAAGCCTGCTCAGGCGAGCGCCGAAAAGTCCATTCGGTGTTCAATTCGGGACGAGCGAAATCGTCATGGAAGCGGTTCGTGCGAACCTGCCTGGTGCCTGGCAGCGGCACCGGGTACTTGAGCTCGACCTTGCCGCTGGCCGGACTGAAGACCGGGAAGGTCTGCTTGTCATCCTTCCACCATTCGCGCTCGCTCTCCCAAGTCACCGGGAGCAAAAAAGTCTCGCGTCCGAGCGTGCCATGGCGGCCGTCAATCAGGCGCCAGCCCAGGGCCACGGCATACCAGCGGCCATCGGGAAGCTCGACCAGGTCGGCATGCCCGACGCCAGTGATCGGGTGGTCATAGCTCAGATGTCGGTGGGTCAACACCGGGTTGCGCGGGTTGTTGCGGTAGGGGCCGGTGATGCTCTTGGCCACTGCCACTGACACCGCATGTTCGTAGGATGTGCCGCCCTCAGCCACCAGCAGGTAGTAGTTGCCGCCCTTTTTGTAGATATGCGGCGCTTCGGTCCATACGCCCTGGCAGCAGCCACGCCAGATCGGATGACGCGGCCCGACCAGCGCGAACGATGCAAGATCCAGCTCTTGCAGCCAGATTTCCGCCTGCCCCGGGAATTGCGGATCTTGCGGCAGCCAGTTCGCCGTGTACCAGACGCGGCCGTCGTCGTCGAAGAGCAGCGACGGGTCGATGCCGACGGCATCGGCGATCACATGGGGTGCTGACCATGGACCCTTTGGATTTGCTGCGGTGACGATGAAGCTGACCGGCTTGTCGTCGACGATGCGGGTTGTCACGACGTAGAACAGGCCGTTGTGAAAACGGATCGTTGCGGCCTGCACGCCACCGCTGGACGCGACGCCTGACAGGCCAGCGACCTTGGGGTCGGAAAGGGCATGGCCGATCAGTTCCCAATTGACCAGATCCCGGCTGTGATAAATCGGCAGAGCCGGGAAATACTCAAAACTTGAGGTGACCAGGTAGTAGTCGCGGTCGACCCGGACGATCGATGGGTCGGGAGCAAACCCCGGAATGACCGGATTGCTGAACTGAGCCGACTGAGGTTTCGATGTCTGGGCAATGCCGGACCCTTGCGCTTGGGCAATTCCGGCGATGCACAGGCAGACCAGCGCGAACGCCGCTCTCAAGGCTTTGCGCATCGTTACCCGGTCATGGTCCATGTCGCAGAGCCGATGGCTTTCTATCCGGGCCGCTTCAGGTCCATTGATCGAGTTTGTTCCCGGCCTTGTCGGTAAAGGCGCCGACGACGATCATGATGAAGTCGATCAGCATCCAGATGCCGAAGCCGCCAAAGGTGAACAGCTGAATGATGCCGGTTCCCACCTTGCCGACATAGAAGCGATGCACGCCGAGCCAGCCGAAGAAGAAACAAAGCAAGAACGCAGGAAGAATGCGCTTGTCCGATGCGCTGTTGCCGAGCGCTGATTGAACCGCACCACAAGCCGGACATGCCGTGGCGGATTGATGCATCTGCTTGCCGCAGGCGCGGCAATAGAGCATTTGGGCTGTGACGACGCTTTCCATTGCATGGGCTCCCGGGTTGCAGGCGCCCGATTGTGTACGAAACAGTCCGACCCGGGCATGAAACAACAACGATCCGTTCGTGGTGAGCTAGTCGAACCACCCAAAGCCAGCGCTTCGACTAGCGCAGCGCCAAACGGGACTCACCTCACCAACAACCCCAGGCCACAGACCATGGCGGCGGCCTGGTCCGTCGAGATGATGCTGCCTTTGAAATATTGCCCGAGGTCCATGATCTTCAGCCCGCTCAGGTCGACGCAGCGGAGATCGGCGCGATCAAACTGGGCCTGCTTCAGATTCGCATTGCGCAAGCTGCCGCCCTCGAAGACGGCATCGCGAAAATCGCAGCCTGCCAGGTCCGCATCGGACAAGTTCAGCGCTGCTATTGATTGCTTGCGAAATGAGATGCCCCGCAGGTCAGCGCCGACCAGCAATGACTCCTGAAATGTGATCCCCAGGGTTTGGGCGTCGGTGAAAGATGCGCCTGTCAGCTTGACCTCTTTGAACGACGCACTGGCCAGCTTGGCCCGCATCCAGGCGGTGTTGTTCAGGTCGCATTGGAAAAAACTCGCGTCGGTCAGATCGGCCAGATGAAAGTTGGCCTGGCGTGCTTTGCAGCCCTGCCAAGAAGTCTCGGCAAGGTTGGATCGCTCGAACGAGGTTTCGGCAAAACTGCAGCCCCGGAATTGCGCGCCACGAAGGTCAAGTTTGGACAAATCCTCGCCGTCGAAGCCGCATTTCTCGAATGTCCTGGTGCCCTGATTTTCGGCCAGCAAGGCGACCATGTTCGACCTGCTTAGGGTTTGGTTTTCGATCGTGATGCAGGGGCTTGAGTCGGGCATGAAACGGGATGTGAGATTGAATTGGCCAGCGCAATTTACGCGGATCGGTGCCCGTGGGTGGGCTGGCAGGATTTTAGGCGGGCGATCAGCGGCGCTTTTCGGTCAATTGATGGGCAAGTCAAGCTGCCGTGGCCGCCATCAGCAATCTGGGCAGTGACGTCGACACCAAGGTCAGTCCTGAAAGCAGCAGGATCAGAAACAAATAGCGTGTGAACTTCGCGTCCGACAGCCCTTTGTACCAGCGCGAACCCACCCATGACGCCAGCACGATGGGAGGCCCGACCAGCCAGAAAAGTTGCACCGAATGCGGGTTGATCACGCCGGTGGCGACATAGATCACTATCGTCAGGATTTGGGTGCCGACGAAGAACGACTGGTAGGTGGCCCGCTGCTCGTCCTTGGTCCAGCCACGCATCGCGCACCACAGGGTCATCGGCGGCCCCGACAGCGCACTCGCCCCGCCCATCAGGCCGGCGATCCAGCCGACCAGCAGGTCGCCACCGCGACCGATGCGTGTAATTCTTGGCAACCGGGCACCGAGCAAAACCACGGAGCAGTAGGCGATCAGCACGCTTCCCAAGCCGAGGCGGAAGACGTTGGCGTTCAGCATCGGCAGCAGGGCAGCGCCCACCGGTACGCCCAGCATGCCACCGATCAAAAAGGGGCCGGCGCGTGCTGCGCGGATGTCCTTGCGCACACTGCTGATGGAGATCAGCTGCCCGAGCAAGGAACCGAAGATCACCGTGGGTACCACCAATTGCGGCTCGATGGTCCAGGCCCAGATGGAAGTGGCGATCAGGCCGAAGGCAAACCCCGAGATGCCCTGGATGAAACCGGCCACCAGAGCTCCGCCAACGATCTGTACGGCCACCGATGTCTCGATGTTCATGCCACCAATGCGCCAAGGTCATCCATGCTGGGGATTGGAACCTCTCAAGATTGCTCGGAGCATCGGTGTAAACACTATTGTCTACAAATTTGTTTCAGGCAACCATCGGATCCGTCATGATTCAGACTACAGATTCGGCAAAACCCAAGTCACGCAGGCAGGCGCCGGCGCAGCTAGCGATGGCTTCGCCTGCCAACCGCATGCAAGAAATTGTCGATGTGCTGCGCGACCGCATCGCGAGCCAACAGGTGCCGCCCGGCTCGAAGCTGCTGGAGCAGGACCTGGCCGAGGAGTTCAGCGCGCCGCGTACCGCCGTGCGCGAGGCCCTCGCGGCACTCGAGCAGCGCGGCCTGATCCAGCGCATCCCCAATCGGGGCGCGGTGGTCATGCGGCTGGAGATGGAACAGGTGTTTCATCTCTATGACACCCGCGAGGTGCTTGAGGGGCTGTGCTCACGCCTGGCCACCGAGAACTCCCGGGCCGAGTCCTGGCAGGACCTCGTCGAGATGTTCCACGGCCCGATGGTGGGCTACGCCGAAAACGCCGACTTTGATGCCTTCATCGCCGGCTACGAGTTGTTCCGTCGCCGCTCGCAGACCGCGGCGGCCAACCCGATCCTGACGCAGATGCTGGACAGCATCTACGAGAAGACCCAGGTGCTGATTCGTCGCATCATCATCCTGCCGGGCCGCGCCAAGGCGGGCTTGCAAGAGCACCAGGCCGTGCTGCAAGCGATGCGTCAAGGTGATGCCGCAGCGGCCGAACGTCTGCGCCGCAGCAATATGCGCAGTGCCAAGGACTGCCTGATGCGCTATCAAAAATACTTGCTCTAACGCGCCACCCATGAGCCAAACCTCCACCGCCTCTGATGCTGCGGCCCACCTTGAAGGCCGCATTGGCCCGCTTGCGGGCATGCGCGTGCTCGAGATCGGCTCCACAGTCGCCGGCCCGTTTTGCGGACGACTGCTGGCCGATTTTGGCGCCGAGGTCATCAAGATCGAGCCCCCCGAAGGCGACCCGGTTCGGACCATGGGCAAGCGCTTTCAGGGCAAGTCGCTCTATGCCGCCAGCATCTTCAGGAACAAGGAGCTCGCCTCGATTGACCTGCGCAAGCCTGAAGGCCAGTCGCTGGTGGCCGAGTTGGCGGCCAAGTGCGATGTGCTGATCGAGAACTTCCGCCCCGGTGCATTGGAGCATTGGGGTCTGGGTTATGCGGAACTTTCCAAGCGCAATCCCGGGCTGGTGATGGTGCGAATCAGCGGCTTCGGCCAGACGGGCCCCTACAGCCAGCGGGCTGGATATGGCGTCATCGGCGAGGCGGTCAGTGGTTTGCGGCATCTGACCGGAGACCCGGACCGCCCGCCGTCGCGCGTTGCCGTGTCGATGACCGACTACATCACCGGCCTCTATGCCGCGTTTGGCGCCAGCATGGCGCTGCTGGCCAGACACCGCACCGGGCGTGGCCAATGCATCGATGCGGCGCTCTATGAATGTGCATTCAGCTTCATGGAACCCTGGATCCCGGCGCATCAGAAACTGGGGCATGTCGCCATGCGCGCCGGCTCGCGCTTGCCGGAGAGCACGCCGAACAATCTTTACCCGACCGGTGACCACAGCTACATCCACATCACCGCGATGGGCGATGCTGTCTTCCGGCGCCTAGCTGTGGCGATGGAACAGCCGGGCTTGGCCGACGACCCGCGCTTCAAGGATGCGGTGTCTCGTTCGCAGCACGACGATGAACTCGACGAACTGATCGGCCAATGGACCCTGGCCCACCCCTTGGCCAAGCTGGAATCAGCGCTGGCTCAGGCCAGCGTGCCAGCCACCCGCATCTTCACCATCGCCGACATCTTTGCCGACCCGCATTACCAGGCCCGTCACGCCATCGTGGAAGCGCCCGACGATGAACTCGGCGGCGTCGCCATGGCGAATGTGGTGCCACGCCTGTCCGACACGCCTGGCGCCGTGCGTCACAGTGGCCACCGCGTCGGGCAGGACACGCGCCAGGTCCTGCGCTCCGTGCTGGGCTTGTCGGACGAGCGCATCGCTGAACTCTCCGCATCAGGCGTGGTCCTGTGCGGCCCTGACACCACCACAATGGGCAAGGCATGACCCCCGTCGATCCAACCCTTTCCGCCGCCGAGGCCTCGATGGCCGACTTCCACCGCCGTGAGACTGCGGCCTTGGCCATGGGCGGCGAAGGCAAGTTGTTGCGCCGCAAGGCAATGGGCGTGTTGAATGCGCGCGAACGCATCGACTATCTGTGCGACCCCGGCAGCTTCATCGAGTCGGGTCTGTTCGGAACTTCGGCGTCCAACCCGGCCGATCGCGAGAAGACCCCGGCCGATGGCAAGATCGCCGGCTTCGGCCGGATCCGGTCACGCGATGCGGCCTTGGTGGTCAATGATTTCACCGTCATGGGTGCGTCGAGCAGCAGCACCAATGGCCGCAAGATCGCCCACATGAAGCAGGTGGCCACGCGGCGCGGCTTGCCAATGGTCTTTCTCGGCGAGTCGTCAGGCGCGCGCATGCCCGACACCATGGGCTCGCGCGGCATGGGCGCGCTGCTGGGCAACGATGGCACGCAGTACCAGCGGACGAGGGAATCGCCCTGGGCATCGGCCACTCTGGGCTACTCCTATGGCTCGTCGTCCTGGTATGCGGTGCTCTCGGATTTCTGCGTCATCCGCAAGGGCGCCGTGCTGGCGGTGTCGAGCGCGCTGCTCACATCGCTGGCCATCAAGGAAGAGGTCGACCCCGAAGACCTGGGCGGCTGGCGCTTGCATGCCGAGACCACCGGATTTGCCGACCTCGTGGTGGACACCGACGAGCAGGCGCTGGACGCCATCAAAGCCTTTCTGTCCTATCTGCCCGGGCATCAGAACGAATTGCCGCCGGTGCATGCAGTCCCCGAAGGCTCAGGCGCAGGCATGGCAGGCATCCTGGGCCTGTTGCCGCAGCGGCGCACCCAGGTCTATGACGTTCGCACCATCGTTCGCACCATCGTCGACAAGGACAGCTTTTTCGAGTTGAAGGCGCGCTTCGGCAAGGTGGCGGTCACCGGTTTGGCCCGGTTGGAAGGCCGCAGTGTCGGCATCGTGGCCAACAACCCTTTGGTCAAAGGCGGCGCCTTGGACACGGACGCCTGCGAGAAGATCACCAGCTTCCTGGTGCTGTGTGATTCGTTCAACATCCCGGTGCTGACCTTTGTTGACACGCCAGGTTTCGTGATTGGTGCCGAGGCCGAGCGCAAGCGCGCCCCCGGCAAGATCATGAACATGATGAATGCCCTCGCGTTGATGTCGGTACCCAAGCTGTCGATCATTCTGCGCAAGAGCTACGGCCAGGCCTACCTGAATATGGGTGGCGGCAAGAACTCGGACGAGGTCATCGCCTGGCCAACTGCCGAGGTCAGCTTCATGGACCCGCGCTTCGCAGTGAAGGTCGTGCATGGCCTGGACGCTGGCGACCCCGGCTTCGATGAATCCCTGGCCAATATGAACCGCGGCAACGAAATCTGGGACGCCGCTTCCATCTACGCCGTGCAGTCGGTCATCGACCCGGCCGACACCCGCGCTTATCTGATCCGGATGCTGGATCTGCACCGCAGCCGCCTGAACAACGGCATCGGCGAGCACCGCCTGGCCAACTGGCCGACGAGCTTCTGACCATGGCCATGTTCAAGAAGGTCGTGGTCGCCAATCGGGGTGCAGTCGCAGCCCGGGTGCTGCGGTCGCTGCGCACGCTGGGGGTGCCCTCGGTGGCGGTGTACTCCGAAGCCGATGCCAACGCGCCCTATCTGGCGTTGGCGCAAGAAGCCCTGTGCATCGGCCCGGCGCCGGCACGCGAAAGCTACTTGAACGCAGACAGGCTGCTCGAGGTGGTGCGCCGGACCGGTGCCGACGGGTTGCACCCGGGTTATGGATTTCTGTCCGAGAACGCGGTCTTTGCGGCGCAGGTCGAGGCCACCGGCGCCCGTTTCATCGGGCCGTCTCCGCATTGGATCGAAGCCATGGGCCACAAGACCCGCGCCCGCGAACTGGCGGCAAGGCATGGCATGCCGGTGGGGCTGGGATCTTCCGTGCTGGCTGGCGATGCCGACGCGATGCTGCGTGCGGCCCAGGCCATTGGCTACCCCGTCCTGGTGAAGCCGGCTTCGGGTGGGGGCGGCATTGGCATGCTGCCGGCCAGGTCACCACAGGAACTGCTGGGTGCGATCGAGCGTGCTGCGTCCATGGCGCAGCGGGGTTTTGCCAACGCCGAGGTCTACCTCGAGCGCCTGGTGGACCGACCGCGTCACGTCGAGTTCCAGATTCTGGGTGACCGGCATGGTGGCCTGGTGCATCTGCATGAGCGCGACTGTTCGGTGCAGCGCCGCCATCAGAAGTTGATCGAGGAGTCGCCGGCGCCGGGCCTGGACCGCAAGGTCGTGGGTGCGCTTGCCGACCGAATCGCCGGAACCTTGCGCAGCATGGGCTACGACAATATCGGCACCGTCGAGATGCTGATGGGTCCCGATGGCGAATTCAGCTTCCTGGAAATGAATACACGCTTGCAGGTTGAGCATGGCGTGACCGAGGAGGTCAGCGGCATTGACTTGGTGGCGGCCCAGGTTCGCTCGGCAGCTGGTGAGCGCTTGGCGGACTTCCTGCCTGCGTCGATCCCCTGCAGCGGGCATGCCATCCAGGCCCGCGTCTATGCGGAAGACCCCAAGCGATTCTTTCCATCCCCGGGTCGGTTGGACGTCTTTGTACCGCCTTGCGACCCCGATGTGCGGGTGGAATGTGGTTATGCCCAGGGCCAGGAAGTGACGCCGCATTACGACCCATTGCTGGCCAAGGTGATCGTGCATGCGGCTACCCGCGACGAGGCCATCGAAGGGCTGATGAAGGCGCTGCGCGCCTTTCGCATCGAAGGAGTCAAGAACAACATCCCCGCGCTGCTGGAAATTCTGGCAGCGCCAGAGTTCCGAGCCGGCAACGTTCACACCGGCTTGCTGGCTGATGTGATGAACCATCCGGTGCGCGCCTGAGGCGGCAGCACCATCAACTCAAAGTCAGGAGCCGCAATGAGCAAGATCGAAGCCAAGGCAGAAGTCACCGGATCGGTGTGGAAAATCCTCGCCGTTGTGGGCAGTCGCCTGGAAGCGGGCGACACCATCATGATCCTGGAGTCGATGAAGATGGAAATTCCGGTCATGGCTGAAGACGGCGGCACGCTGGTGGCCTTGAGCGTGGCCGAAGGCGAGGCGGTCCGCGAGGGTCAGGTGGTTGCGGTGCTGGAAGACTGATGATGACTTCGCTGCCCACCCATTCAAGCGAAGCATTGGCGGCTGGCGCCGACGCGGCAAGCCTGCCGGAACTTTCCTTCCGCCGCGCCCAGGCTGAGCAATTGGGCGGCGCGGCTTCAGTGGCGCGGCACCATGAGCAAGGACGGCTGACGATTCGCGAGCGCATCAGCGGCTTGGTCGACGAGGGTTCGTTCCAGGAGGTCGGCAAGCTCACCGGCCAGGGACATTACGACGGCGACAAACTGGTCGGCGTGACACCGGCGCCCTATGTGATGGGCCTGGCCTCGATCGGTAACCGGCCGGTGGCGATCGGCGGCGAAGACTTCACCGTGCGCGGCGGCACCAGTTGGAGCGGCGACCGCAAAAAGGGTGGGCAAGGGGGTTTTGTCGAGGACCTGGCGCATCAGTACCGCCTGCCGCTGGTCAACCTGATCGACGGTGCGGGCGGTAGCGTCACCTCCATCAACCGCCGCGGGCATTCGGTTTTTCCGGGTGTGCATGGTTTCGAACGGTCGGTGCAGTTGATGGGCGAAGTGCCGGTGGTCTGTGCCGTGATGGGCACTGCCGCCGGTGGGCCGGCCGGCCGGGCCATCCTGTCGCATTGGTCGGTGATGGTGAAGAACACGAGTCAGGTCTTTGCCGCCGGTCCGCCGGTGGTGGAGCGATCGCTCGGCCAGAAGGTGACCAAGGAGGAGTTAGGCGGCCCCGGCATCGCCGTCGATATGGCGGGCACGATCGACAATGTGGCCACCGACGAGAAGCATTGTTTCGAGCTCATCCGGCGCTACCTCAGCTATATGCCGCAGAACGTCTGGGAATTGCCGCCGGTGGTGCACAGCGGCGACCGCGTCGACCGCTGCGAAGACGCGCTGGCCCGCATCGTTCCTGAAAGTCGCCGCACGCCCTATGACATGAAGAAGCTGGTGCGCATGGTGGCGGACCTGGATTCGGTGTTCGAGATCCAGCCCAGTTTCGGCAAGGCCGTGATCACTTGCCTGGCACGCATGAATGGCAAGGTGGTGGGCATCATTGCCAACAACCCGATGATCTATGGCGGGGCCATCGACGTTCGTGCCGCGCGCAAGCAGACCCATTTCGTCGAACTCTGCGACTGCTTCCATATTCCGCTGATCTTCTTCGTCGATGTGCCGGGCTTTATGGTGGGCAAGGACGCCGAGGCAGCAGCCACCCTGCGCGAAGGCATGCGCTCGGTCTACGTGGGTCTGCAGGCGACGGTGCCAATTTACACTGTGGTCATCCGCAAGTGCTACGGGATGGCTGGCATGGGGACGACCGACAAGAACGGCCTTGACCTGAAGATCGCCTGGCCCAGCGCTGAATGGGGCTCGCTGCCGATCGAAGGCGGCGTCGCTGCCGCGTTTCGTAAAGACATCGCCAGCGCCGCCGACCCGAAGAGCCGCGAGCGCGAAATCGAGGCCGAGTTGCGAGCGCTTGCATCGCCTTACCGCACCGCTGAGGCCTTTGGCGTTGAAGAAATCATCGACCCGCGCGAAACGCGCCCTTATCTGTGCCGCTTCATCGACGCGGCCCAAGGCAGGTTGCAGACCACGCTCGGACAGAAACCCAAGTTCGGAGTTCGCCCTTGAACCGATCGACGCCACCCGGCGTTGGGGCAGGATGGCACCGTCATCCTGATCGGCCCAAAACCAAGGAGACAAGGCAATGGACAAGAGAACCCTGATCGGTGGCCTGCTGGCTGCCATCACCCTGAGTTTCGGCGGCCCTGCGCGCGCCGAGGTCGACGAGGTCAAACTCGCATCCCAATACGGCATCGGCTACCTGCCGCTGACGGTGATGCAGGTCGACAAGTTGGTAGAGAAGCATCTGGCCAAGGCGAATCTGGGCACCACCAAAGTGTCCTGGATGCGTCTGGCGGCAGGTGCGGCAGCCAATGATGCGCTGCTTTCTGGCGGGCTGCACTTCGCGTCAGGAGGCACCGGGCCGGCCATCATTCTTTGGGACAAGACGCGCAGTTCGCTGGATGTGCGTGGCGTCGCTGCGCTTTCTTCAATGCCGAACCTTCTGGTGACGCGCAATCCCGCCATCAAGACCGTGCGCGACTTCACCGAGAAGGATCGCATCTCGATGGCCGGTGCCGGGTCTTCGGTGCAGACGGTGTACCTGCAGATGGCAGTCGCCAAAGAGTTCGGGATCGAGAACTATCGCAAGCTCAACCCGCTGATGGTGAACCTGCCCCATCCCGAGGGGCTCCAGACGATGCTTTCGGGCTCGGCCGAGATCACCTCCTTGTTCACCTCACCGCCTTTCCAGTACACCGCATTGGCCAGCCCGGGCGTGCGTAC